>CAKTFF010000084.1 GCA_934553185.1 uncultured Devosia sp. | reverse complement strand
CGGAGCGCTCGATCATCCATGCCCTGCCGATCGGCTATGCAATCGACGGGCAGAAGGGTATTCGCGATCCCAAGGGGATGGTGGGCGACAAGCTGGGTGTCGATGTCGCTGTGGTGAGCTCCGAAACACTGGCGATGCGCAATCTGGAACTGGTGCTGCATCGCTGTCACCTGCAGATCGAGGCTTTGATAGCCACGCCTTATGCATCGGGACTTGCCGTTCTGGTGGATGACGAAGCCGATCTGGGTGTCGCCTGCATTGACTTTGGTGGCGCCACCACAACCGTCTCGGTGTTTAATGACGGGCACCTGGTTTATGCCGATGCCATTGCCATTGGTGGCCATCACCTGACGCTCGACATTGCGCGGCAGCTGTCGGTCAGCGTTGCGGATGCCGAGCGGCTCAAGACTTTCTATGGCTCGGTGCTGCCCGGCCAGGCCGATGAGCGCGACCTCATTGCCATCAACCCGGTGGGCGCCCAGCATGACGAGGCGCCGGGGCAGGTGGCCCGTTCGGTGCTGACGCGCATCATGCGTCCGCGTATCGAGGAAATCCTCACCGCCATTCGCGACCGCATGCAGGCGACCGGCATGATGGATGTGTGCGGGCGCCGGTTTGTTCTCACCGGTGGCGCCAGTGAAATGACCGGCCTGCCCGAAGTGGCGCGGCGCACGCTGGCGCGCAATGTGCGCACCGGCCGACCGATGGGTATTGCGGGCCTTCCAGAGATGGCCAAGGGCGCGGCCTTTGCCAGTGTGGCGGGCATGCTGATCTACCCGCAGGTCTGCGGCAAGGAATACCAGGAGCCCCGTGGCTCGCATAAACTCACCGGCACCGACGGCTATTTCGCCCGGGTCGGCAACTGGCTGCGCACGAGCTTCTAGGATCGAAATTCGGGCAGAGCCGTTCTTGCGGGTAACCCCTGGAGAACGCTTATGCTTCGATCCTTGATCATTGGCCTGGTTGCGGGCCAGCGCGGCATCACACCTCTCGCGACCCTGGCCCTTGCGACCTATCGCGGGGAGGTCGGTGACGATCTGCCCATGCAGAAGCTCTTCCACCATCCTGTGGTGACCGCAGGCGCGGTGGCGTTTGCTGCAGCAGAAATGGGCGGCGACAAGATGAAGTCGGCGCCGGATCGCACCATTCCCATCGGCCTTGCGGTGCGCGCCATCACTGCCGCTTATGCCGGCGCAGCACTGGCGCCGCGCCATCAGCGTGCTGAGGGCGCGGTTGTCGCTGTGGGCGCAGCCATGGCTTCGGCCTATCTTGGGTTAAGACTGCGCTACGCAGCGATGGGTCGGGTTGGACAAACGCCCAGCGGGCTGGTGGAGGACGCGCTGGTGTTTGGCGCCGGCCTCGCCGTCACCAACCCGAAACTGACCGGCGTCAAGGCTTTGACCCACCAACGTTAGGCGCCGGCATAAGCGCGTTCGATGGCGGCCACGTCGATCTTGCGCATGCCCAGCATGGCCTGCATCGCTCTGGCCGCGCCTTCTCGGTCGGATCCCATCAAGGCTCTGGGCAACTGCTTGGGCGTGACCTGCCAACTGAGGCCGAAACGGTCAGTGCACCAGCCGCACATGCTTTCAGCGCCGCCCTCTGCGGTGAGTCGGTTCCAGAAGTAGTCGGTTTCCTCCTGCCCGTCGGTTTCGATCACGAAGCTGACCGCTTCGGTGAAGGGGCGGCTCGCCTTGTCGCCGCCATTGAGGAGCAGAAAGGTTTGGCCTTCGATCTCGAGCGTGCAGGTAAAGGTGGGGCGGTCGGGGCTTTGCCGCATGCGGTCAAGCACCCGGCTGTTGGGGAAGGTCTCTGAGTAGAAAGCGATAGCTTCATCGATCCGGTCATCGAACCACAGGCACGGCATGAGCTTGGACATTGCGCGTCTCCTCTCGCGTCTTGAACCCTTGCCGAGCAACCATGCCAGATATTGGTCCAAACAGCGAGCATGGTTAACGGAAGACGAATTTTCTCCAAGTGCGTGTCGCAAATTGCCATCTCGTTAACACCGATGGGACACTTGTTAGGAGAGGGTTAACGATTGGAGGGGTAAATCTTAAACCAACACGCCACAATGAGGCCCTCCATGCCAATCAACCTCACGATCCCCGACATCCAGGAACTAAAGCCCCGCATCACCGTGTTCGGTTGCGGCGGCGCTGGCGGCAACGCCGTCAACAACATGATCGAGTCCGGGCTCGATGGCGTGGACTTCGTTGTTGCCAACACCGATGCCCAGGCGCTTGCCCTGAGCAAGGCGCAGCGGATCATCCAGCTCGGCGTCGGCGTCACCGAGGGGCTTGGCGCTGGGTCGCACCCCGAAGTGGGTCGTGCGGCGGCTGAAGAAAGCTGGGACGAGATCAACGATCACCTGTCGGGCTCGCATATGGTGTTCATCACCGCGGGCATGGGCGGCGGCACCGGCACGGGCGCTGCACCCGTCGTGGCCCGCGCGGCACGCGAGCAGGGTATCCTCACCGTTGGCGTGGTGACCAAGCCGTTCAACTTCGAAGGCAACCGCCGGGCCCGGCTGGCCGAAGACGGCATCGACGAGCTGCACCGCCATGTCGATACGCTGATCGTCATCCCCAACCAGAACCTGTTCCGCGTTGCCAACGAGAAGACCACCTTTGCCGACGCCTTCGCAATGGCTGATCAGGTGTTGTTCTCCGGCGTTGCCTGCATCACCGACCTGATGGTCAAAGAAGGCCTGATCAACCTCGACTTCGCCGACGTGCGCGCCGTGATGCGTGGCATGGGCAAGGCGATGATGGGGACGGGCGAAGCATCGGGCGAGGATCGTGCGCGTCACGCCGCCGAAGCCGCCATCGCCAACCCGCTGCTCGACGATGTGTCGATGCATGGAGCGCGAGGCCTCCTGATCTCCATCACTGGTGGTCCGGACCTGACGCTGTATGAAGTGGACGAGGCAGCGTCGCGTATCCGCGAAGAAGTCGATCCCGATTGCAACATCATCCTGGGCGCAACCTACGATCCGAACCTGTCGGGCACGATCCGTGTTGCCGTGGTCGCCACCGGCACCGACGCATCCATGGTGCAGGCGCTCGAGCCAGCAAAGCCGCATGCTTCGCGCACGCCGCTTGAAGTGCGCCGCCATGTGCCGGTGGAGCCCACTCGCGTGCAGATCGAACGCGCTGCTGTGGCGACGCCTCCGGCTGCTCCCGTTGCACCAACGCTGGAGCATGAATTCGAGGCCGCCGTGGCCCAGGCTTTCCAGGTCGAGAACCACCCGCCGCAGCAGCACTACGAAACCGAGCATGACGACGGCGTTTTCGTCGAGCCCTACATCCCCGCTGTTGAAAGCCATGCTGAACCTGAAGAGCTTGCCGCTGTGGAAGAGCAGCCGGTTCCCAGCGTTTATGTGCCGTCCCATGCTGCCCGGCCGGAAGGTCAGCGCCGCATGCCGCGCACCGAAGAGATGCCGATTGTTGCTCGCCGGTCACATGAGCCGCAGGAACGTCAGGAAGCCGAGCCGCGCAATGCACGGGCTCTGTTCAAGAAGCTGGCCTCCAATGTCGGGCTCAATCTGGGCCAGACAGGCGCTGCGGGTAAGGACGAAACGGCCTATTCTTCGGCCGATGATGCTGCGGCACGCAGCGCCATAGAGACAGGCGGCGCAAGGACTTCGCGTGTTGCGCCGGCTGTGGAAGGTGCCCGTGGCCAGCTCGATGCGCAGGGTCGCCAGCCTGCTGCCGCGCCGCAAAAAGAAAGCCTCGAAATCCCGGCTTTTCTGCGCAAGCACGGTTAAAGGCGCAGGCCAGCCATGCCTAGACAGTGCTCGGTGCGGCTTCCGCACCGAGTTTTTTTTGGCTAAGGGGATCAAAGCGCTGAGCGCTCAGGGTCGGAGTTTATTCGAGCATGCCAAATCTATCCACCCGTCAGCGGACCCTTGCCAAGCCGATCAGCTTTTCCGGCTATGGCGTGCATAGCGCGCAGCCGGTGACCCTCACCATCAGCCCCGGTGCGCCCGATAGCGGCCTTACCATCTGCCGGGAGCGGAGCGACGGTACGATAACAGTGCCTGTTCCGGTGCATTTTTCCCGCGTGACGCGCACAACGCTTTGCACCACGCTCGATCTGGGCGACAGCGTCAGCGTTGCCACGATCGAGCATGTGACATCGGCGCTGAGCGGTCTGGGTGTCGATAATGCCTTGATCACGCTCGATGGCGCGGAATGCCCAATTCTCGATGGCTCGGCGCGACCCTTCGCCGATGCGATCCTCCAAGCAGGGCTCGACATTCAGCCGGCGCAGCGCAAGTTCCTCAAGATCATCCGCGCCGTCACCGTGCGCAACAATGACGCGTTCGCCGCGCTCGAACCCTATAACGGGCGCGCGCTTGACCTCGAGATCGACTTCGACAGCAAGGTCATCGGCCGTCAGCGCATGATCTTTGACTGGACGCCGCGTCGCTACTACGAAGATGTGTCGAACGCCCGCACCTTCGGCTTTGTTCGCGATGCCCGCATTCTGCGCCAGGCCGGCTATGCGCTGGGCTCGAGCTTGGACAACTCCATCACCGTCCACGAAGACCGCATCTTGAATCCGGGCGGCTTGCGCTACGAAGACGAGTTTGTGCGCCATAAGCTGCTCGACGCCATCGGCGACTTGTCGCTGGGCGGGCTGCCGATCTGGGGACGCTTCCGCTCCTACAAAGGCGGCCATGCTCTTAACGCGCATGTGCTGGCAGGTCTCTTTTCCAGTGCTGCCAATTATGAAATAGTGGGGGCGGAGGATCTGCCACTGGAATTTGCGGCGTTTGACGACCAACCCGAAGGCCTGGCGGTTAACCACTATCTACGCTCCGTGCGCTGACCGTTTGGTCAGCCAGGGGCGCCACAGTTTTGATCCAATGTTTCCCTAAAGCCGCGTTCCAGCGGTTTCGCATAGAACGGGGCAGTTCGTGACACTTGTTGCTTTTGGTGGTCTCACCAGCCGGGCCGGCCGGATAGTTGCTGTCGGCATGCTGACGGTCTTGCTTACAGGCTGCAGCTTCTTTGGACAGCAAAAGCTCAAGGAAGAGCCGATCGTTCCCGCCTCAACGCTGTACCAGAAAGCGCTGGACGACATGGACCGGCAGTATTTTGCCACAGCCATCCAGTCGCTTGAGCGTATCGACCGCCAGCATCCGCGTGATCCGATCGTGGAAAAAAGCAAGCTGATGCAGGTCTATGCCAATTATCGTGGCGGCCAGCTCGAGGAAGCGATTCTGGCGGCAGACCGTTATCTGGCGCTGTATCCCAACGGCAAGGACGCCGCCTATGTCTTCTACCTCAAGGGTAATGCCTACTTTGCCCAGATAAAGGACATCACGCGCGATCAGCAGCTGTCGACCGATGCCATCGACACCTACAATCTGGTGATCCGCAACTATCCGCAGTCCGAATATGCCGAGGACGCCAAGGAAAAGCTCCTGGTGGCTTATGATCAGTTGGCGGGCAAGGAAATGTCGGTTGGCCGCTACTATCTGGGTCAGCGGCAATATACGGCGGCGATCAATCGCTTCCGCGTCGTGGTGGAAACTTGGCAGACCTCAACCCATATCGAGGAAGCCCTGTTCCGCCTGACCGAAGCCTATCTCTCGCTCGGCCTCATCAATGAAGCAGCGACCGCTGCGGCGGTGCTGGGACATAATTATCCTTCGAGCACCTGGTATCAGCAAGCGTTCGCCCTGTTGGGCAAGCAGGGCCTTGCACCGGCCGTGAATGACGGCAGCTGGATGGCCGGGCTGCGCAGCTAAGCTCCTGCTAAGATATTGTTGCTAGTTTGTTCCGGGACGCTATGATGCGTCCCGGTTTGTTTTTGCCGTTTAGCTGTGGATCGGGCTATGCTGGTAGCTGGTTTCGTCAACTGCGCAAACGATGCCCGAAGGCTACGGAGAGTTGAGGGAAAAGTGCTTCGCTGCAGTTGTTCCCAGATGCTAGATGGCTTGGTCGTGATTGGTCACAGTCCGGGAATACACCGCGCATGCTGAACGCGCTTTCGGTTCGCAATATCGTCCTGATCGACCAGCTCGACCTGGCGCTTGACCGTGGCATGACCGTGCTGACCGGCGAAACCGGTGCGGGCAAGTCCATTCTGCTGGATGCGCTTACGCTGGCGCTGGGCGGGCGCGGTGACGCGTCCCTGGTGCGCAGCGGGCAGGAGAGCGGGCAGGTGGTCGCGGTGCTGTCCCTGGCGGCGGATCATCCGGCGCGCGCCGCCCTGCGCGACAATGCCATTCCAGACGACGAGGATGTGATCCTGCGCCGTGTGCAGTTTGCCGATGGCCGCACGCGTGCCTTCATCAATGACCAGCCCGTTTCGGCTGCGCTGCTGCACAAGGTCGGCTCGCAGATTGTGGAGATTCACGGCCAGCACGACGACCGGGCGCTGGTGGATGTGGCGACGCACCGCGCTGCGCTGGACGCCTTCGGCGAGCTGGACAAGCAGGCTGGCAAGGTGCGTGACGCCTGGGCAGACCTGTCGGAAGCGCAGGAAGCTGTCGCCGCGCAGAAGGCTTTGGTGGCCGAGGCGCTCGCCGCCGAAGATTACGCGCGACATACCGTGGAGGAACTCAGCAAGCTCGCGCCTTTGGTGGGGGAAGAGGATGAACTGGCCGAACGGCGCCAGCATCTGCAGCAGGTGGAGCGCTCGGCCTCTGACGTGACCGAGATCGACGACATGATCAATGGCCCGTCCGCGCCGGCGCCCGCGATGGCGAGTCTGATGCGGCGGCTGATGCGCAAGATCGATGGTGGGCAGACCCTGTTCCAGCCGATCGTCGACACGATCGACGCATCACTGATTGCGTTGGACCGCACCGCTGAGTCTCTCGAAGAGCTCAAGCGCGAAATGGCCTATGATCCGGCTGAGCTGGAAAGCGTCGAGGAGCGGTTGTTTGCCCTGCGTGCGGCAGCGCGCAAGCATCAGACGACCTGTGACGGTCTGGCCGAGGTTCTGGCCAAATATAGCGGCGACCTCGAAACGCTGCAGGGGGGCGAAACGCGGTTGGCGGAACTGCTGGTGGCGGAAGGCAAGGCTCATGAGAGTTACCGCAAGGCGGCTGAAACGCTTTCCGCCGGTCGCGCGAAGGCGGCATCGGCGCTGGGCAAGGCCGTCGGCGCAGAACTGCCGGACCTCAAGCTTGGATCAGCGCGCTTCATTGTTGACCATCAGGTCGACACGGCACGCATTGCACCATCGGGTTTCGACCAGATCGCCTTTCATGTGCAAACCAATCCGGGCACGGCGGCAGGGCCGCTGCTCAAGGTGGCTTCGGGCGGCGAGCTGAGCCGGTTTCTCCTGGCGCTCAAGGTCGTGCTGGCGGATCGCGGTTCGGCGCCCGTGCTGATCTTTGACGAGATCGATACCGGGGTTGGCGGCGCGGTGGCCGATGCGATCGGGCGCCGGTTGTCGCGGCTGGCTGCCAAGGTTCAGGTGCTGGCGGTAACGCACGCGCCTCAGGTGGCGGCGCGAGCGCAACGGCACTTGCTGATCGAAAAGCAGGCAATGAAGGAAGGCGCATTCATGCGCACCCATGTGCGTCCGCTCGACCGTCCGGCACGGGGGGAAGAGGTGGCGCGCATGCTGGCCGGCGCACAGGTTACCGACGAAGCGCGCGCCGCCGCTAACAAGCTGTTGAGTGAAGTGGGGTAGGGTGGCTCATGCCGGCCGCAAGGTAGACCTGTGTTGAAGAGCAAGGTCGTGGCACGAGCGAACTACCCGACCTCGTGGTTCGTTTAGGCTCACCATGAGGTCTCAGGGACTTCGATCGCCATGACCGACCTTTCCACCAAACCCGTTCCGGACCTCACTTCCGATGAGGCTGAAAGCGAGTTGCGGCGGCTAGCGGAGGCAATTGCCCAAGCCGACATCGCTTATCACCAGAACGATGCGCCTGAGATCACCGACGCCGACTACGACGCCATGCGACGGCGCAACGACGCCGTCGAGCAGTTGTTTCCCCAGCTGGTGCTGCCCGACAGCCCGTCACTCTCGGTGGGCGCGCCACCTGCGGAAGGCT
>CAKTFF010000083.1 GCA_934553185.1 uncultured Devosia sp. | reverse complement strand
GCAGCCGACATCCAGATCCAGAGCCATTGGGCGCCCGACCTTGAGCGAGCCGTCACCTTGGCCGCTGCCAGCATGGGCATTGTGCTGGTTGGCCAGCACGATCCCAAGATGGTTTGGGCCTTGCAGCAATCAAATTGCCCCATCGTACGGCTGGGCTGGGTTCTGCCTCTTGAACAAACCGATCAGGTTTCAGGCGCAGACCACGAAGCAGGCTACGCCGTGGGTCAATATCTTTTGGAGCGGGGACACCACCGCATTGGTTTCGTTCACGGCAGCCGCGTGCTCCGTGGCCGCATGGAGCGCTTGTTCGGGTTGCGCGAAGCCGCCCTCTCCAACGATGATGCCAGCATCTGCGAAATCCAGTTCAATCCCACCGAGACCTTCGCCGAAGCCTTCTTGAACTTGCGGCTTGAAGGGGAAATGCCGACCGCCCTATTCTGCTCGCATGACAGCCTTGGCGTCTTCGTGGTTTCCGAACTGCATCGGCTCGGCTTCCGGGTGCCCGAAGACGTATCCGTCATCGGCTATGGCGACTTTGCCGCCGCAACCCAGATTTCGCCCATGCTGACGACTTTGCGCCTTCCGGGGGTAGAAATGGGCATCGCAGCGTTTAGAACCTTGCTGGACCGGATGGATGCCAGCCGGCGGCAACTGCCGTCGCAGCGCCTGATGCTGGTGCCGACGCTGATCGAGCGCGATTCGGTTGCCGACCTGCGCCTAATGGCCGACATGACGATACCCCTGAGCCGTTCTGCGTGAACTGCTGGTGATGAACCAAAACCGTCTCTGGGCAAGGCCCAAATTCGTCAGGGACACCGCGTCGATAAGCGATGCCGCCGAGAACCAGCGACACCGCAAACGCTCAACTAAACCCGAGTTGCCAGCCACGCCTTGTAGCGTTCCTGCGTCTCGGCGTTGGGCGGATAGATCCCGAGCGTGGGCTTACCCGACTCGATCTCGAGCTTGAGGAACTCCTCCTGCTCGTCCATCGCCACCGCCTCATTGGCAATATCGTCAACCCACTTGCGCGGGATGACGATAACAGCCTCGGCATCGCCGAACATGATATCGTCGGGGTAAACCGCAACGCCGCCACAGGCGATCGGCTGGTTCATGTCCGAGGCATGATGGGCAACAAGGTTTGCCGGTGCTGCGGCACCAGTACAGAAAGTGGGCAGGCCCAGTTGAGCAATGTCCATCGAATCGCGCACGCCACCATCCAGCACGACGCCGGCAACCTGCCGGAAGATAAGCCGGCGCATCAGAACAGCCCCGAGACCGGCGATCTCGGGAATATTGCGGCAGTCCAGCACCAATACGTGGCCGGCCTCGATCGTGTCGATTGCCTTGCGCTGGAGATTGTCCGGGCTGGAACTGTATTCAGACCCGTCGATGTCCTCGCGCGCCGGGATATAGCGCACGGTGAGCGCCGGCCCAACCATGGGCTCCTGATCGGTGCGCAGGGGGCGCACGCCACGAATTGCCGTGTTGCGCAGCCCTCTTTTGAGCAACAAGGTGCTCAACGTAGCCGAGTTGGTCTTTTTCAGTTTAGCGATCGTATCGGCGCCGAGAGCCGTCATGTGCCCCTCCTCTGTCTGGCTCCACATAGCAGGGCAGAAGAGAAAAGTTCAATATAGGTTCTTTAGTTTCCTATTTGGATTTTAGTGGAACGCCTCCGATCAGCCGTGTCAAACCATCTGCAACATCTGTCACTTCCTTGCGGATGCTGCGTTTGCGATCTGGCGTGGCATCGCCGATGAAGGGAACGCTGACGGCCGCCACCAAGACACCAGCGGCATCGAACACCGGAGCCGCCATGGCACGTAGGCCCTGGCTTGATTCGAGATTGTCTTCGGCATAACCGTCCTCGCGGATGTGCCGCAACTCGTCCATCAACACGTCCGGATCGGTGATGGTGTGCGCCGTGCGCGCAGGCAGACCCTTGGCACAATATTCGGCAATGGCCTGGTCAGTTGAATACGCCAGAGCCAGCTTGCCCGAAGCGCCGACATGCTTGGGCGAACGACTGCCGACACGCACGGAAATAGCATATTCCGCAGGGCTTGGCGTCGCCAGAATGGTGAGCATTTCATCGCCTTCGGGCGCCGACAGCTTAAACGATTCCCGGATGCGGTCAGCTGCCGACTGCATGATCGGGTGAGCTGCCTCCACCAAGGTGGCGCGATCTGCGCCAGGCGAAATGCGCCGCGCCAGTTCGATAAAGCGCGGCCCCAATTGATAGGTCGCGCCGCCATTGACGCGCGCAACAAGCCCATGCGCCGCCAGGGAATTGAGGATCCGATAAACGGTGGATCGCGCTACACCAAGCTGCTCCACCAGGTCGGAGAGCGAAATGCCGTGATTGGATTGCGCAATCGCACCCAACAGATGGGCAGTTTTCTCGACGACCGGCGAACCATGCCTCAGTTCATTCATGAAACTCACATACCCTATTTGGAACAAACCTTGACACAGGCGAAGTGATGTGATGTGTCTCAAGCACACCCGATGTCGTATTTGAAACTAATCCATCTTCGAACGTCGGTACAGGGAGGAATATCAATGCTGCATCGTTCCACGCTCCACCGGAGCGCGCTTCTTCTTGCCACCATGCTCAGCACAGCGCTGGTTCATCCGGCACTGGCACAGGCCGATACCGTCACAGTTGTCGTTACGGACGAACCCAAGTCCCTTGATCCTTGTGACACCGATCTGTCCAACAATGCGCGCATCCTGCGCAACAACGTCACTGAAACCCTGGTCAACCTCGACCCCACTAATGGCCAGGTGCTGCCAAGTCTAGCCACCGAATGGCGGCAGGTGGACGAGTTGACCTGGGAATTCAAGCTACGCGAAGGCGTCACCTTCCATGACGGCAGCGCCTTTGATGCGGCCGCCGTTGTTGCAGCACTGGCTCGCGCCACCAATGCCGACCTCGGCTGCGAGGTTGGCCTGGCAACGCTTCAGGGCAATACCTTTACCGGCGAGGCCGTCGACACCACCACCCTGCTGATCAAGACCGGCACCGTCGAGCCGATCCTGCCCAACAAAATGTCAGCCCTTGATATTGGCGCGCCCACGACACCAGCTGACAGCAAGACGCGCGAGCCGATCGGCACCGGTCCTATTCAATCGCCGCCTGGAACGCCGGTCAGAACGTGCAGCTTCAGGCTTTTGATGGCTACTGGGGCGACAAGCCGGCCATCAGCAATGCCACGATTACCTGGCGCGGCGAGTCCGCAGTGCGGGCCGCCATGGTCGATACCGGCGAAGCACAGATCGCCTTCGAGATTGCCCCGCAGGACGCCACCAGCCCCAACGACGTCTCGTTTCCCAATGCCGAAACTTCGCTACTGCGCATCGACCAGGCTATTGCCCCTCTCGATGACAAGCGCGTCCGCGAAGCATTGAATCTGGCGATCGATCGTGACGGCTTGATCGGCACCGTGTTCAACGAGGGCGCCACCAAGGCCATGCAAGTGGTTCCGCCGTCCGTGTTCGGCTACAATCCTGATATTCCGGTCTGGTCCTATGACCCGGATCGTGCGCGGGCCTTGCTGGACGAAGCGCGTGCCGCCGGCGTCGCGGTCGACACCGAAATCGTGCTGTACGGCCGTATCGGCATCTACCCGAACTCGGCTGAGAGCATGGAGGCAATTCAGGCCATGCTGCTCGATGTGGGCTTTAATGCCCGCCTCGAGATGATGGAAACCACGCCCTGGCTGGAAAAGCTGATCGGCCCCTTCCCGGCAGAACGCCAGCCTTCGGTTCTCCAGACCCAGATCGACAATACCGAAGGCGACGCGGTGTTCACCCTGCCCAACCGCTTCACCTCGGGTGGCAACACGTCTACGCTGGCTGATCCCACGGTAGATGACCTGATCGCCCGCGCATCGGCGGCGACGGGAGACGAGCGTCAGTCCTTGTTCCAGCAGGCGTTCAGCAATATCGCGGTGGAAAGCATCAACATCGTGCCCCTGTTCCACATGGTGGCGATCGCCCGTGTGTCGCCAGACGTCAACTATGTGCCAGACGTGCAGGCCGGCAACGAGATCAAGCTGCGCACGATCAGCTACAAGTAAGCTCCCCCAGAGTCCGCCGGTCAGCCGGCTGGCGGACTCCACCCAAGAAACAGGTTCATGTCACCCAATATTCTCCTCAGACGCACGGCACTGGCAGCATTAGCCCTGCTGGCGCTGATGGCATCGACCTTTTTCCTGGTGCGGCTGACGGGTGATCCGGTCAACCTCTACCTGCCGGTCGATGCTTCCCAAGCGGCCCGCGACGCCATGCGGGTTCAGCTGGGTTTGGATCGGCCCGTCTGGATCCAGTTTACCGAATTCCTGCTCAACGTCCTGCGGCTCGATTTCGGGACCTCGCTTTGGCACAACCGCCCGGCCATGGACGTTGTGCTCGAAGCACTGCCGCGCACCCTGGCCTTGGGCGCGATTGCACTAGTCCTGGCCTTCGTTGTGTCCGCCCTGGTTGGCGTTGTTGCGGCAGCAAATGCCGGCCGCCCGATCGACCGGGTGATTAATGTGGTCAGCCAGGCCGCGGCCAGCGTGCCGGACTTTTGGCTGGGCCTGATGTGCGTTCTAGTTTTTGCCGTTCACCTGCGGCTGTTGCCAACCTCCGGGTTTGGCGGCCCGGCCTATTGGGTCCTACCGGTGATCTGCTTGATGGCCCGGCCCTTCGGCATGCTGGTCCAGATTATCCGCGGTTCGATGATAGAAGCGCTCAACGCCAGCTATGTGCGCACGGCCCGTGCCAAGGGCGCCCGTGAAGGCCGTGTCGGCTTCGTCCACGCACTGCGCAACGCGCTGCTGCCGGCCGTGACGGTCACCGGTGACCTCGCGGCGCAATTTGCAGGGGGCGGCGGTGTCGTCGAGGTGGTGTTCGGCTTTCCCGGCGTCGGCAAGCTGCTGATCGACGGCATCCTCCGCCGCGACTTCGCCATCGTGCAAAGCTCAATCTTTGCCGTCGCTGTGGTCATCTTCGTGATCAACATCCTGGTCGACATTCTTTATGCCACCATTGATCCGCGCGTGAGGGTGGAATGACCGATATCTCCACGGCCGCACCCGCAGGCAAACCCAGCCGGCTCAGATGGTTCGCCCGCGCGCTGGCCAGCGATCCTATGGCACTCTGCTCGGTGATCTGGCTTGCCCTCGTTCTGGCGCTGATCCTGGCCGACTCGTTCGGCGTCTTCACCGGCAGCCGCATTGCCCTAAAGGCGCGCAACCTACCTCCGTTTGATTTCACCCAGGACTGGCGGCTCTGGATCGGCGCCGACTCCCTTGGTCGCTCGCTTCTGGGACGCCTTGCCGAGGCAGCGCTGACTTCCATCGGCATTGCACTGCTGACCGTGCTGGTGAGCCTTGTTGCCGGCACGATCCTCGGCCTTACCGCCGGCTATTTCGGCGGGATTGTCGGTTCGGTGATCATGCGCATCTCCGATGTGGTTATGGGCTTCCCCACCCTGCTCGTTGCGCTGGTAGGCCTTTACCTTTTTGGCCCCAGCGTCACCAATCTGGTGATTGTTTTGGCCATCACCCGCATGCCCTCCTATATTCGCGTCGCGCGGGCGGAAACGCTGGAAGTGCGCGAACGCTTGTTTGTGGATGCATCGCGCGTTTTCGGCGGTGGCCCGATCTGGATCATTCGCAATCACATCCTCCCCATCGTCGCGCCAACCATGCTGACGCTGGCTTCGGTCAACGTGGCCATGGTCATGCTGTTTGAATCAGGCCTGAGCTATTTGGGTCTGGGCGTGCAGCCGCCCAATGTCAGCTGGGGCCTGATGATTGCGCAGGGACAGGCGTACCTGTCCTCCGCGTGGTGGCTGGGCTTCTTCCCGGGCCTCGCGGTCATGCTGACCACCATGAGTTTCAACCTTCTCGCCAACTGGTTTCGCATCGTCAACGATCCGTCCCAGCATTGGCGGCTGATCCGCCGGAAGCGATGACCATGAGCCTTTTGGCTATTCGCGATCTCGCCGTTTCCTTTGACACCGCTGCCGGCCGCATCAAGGCACTCAGTGGCGTGTCCTTCACGCTCCAGCGCGGCGAGGTACTGGCGCTGCTGGGTGAAAGCGGCTCGGGCAAGTCGGTCACCGCCTCGGCCATCATGGACCTGGTGCCCAACCCACCCGGCGCCATCGATGGCGGCTCGATTACCTTCGACGGCACAAACCTGCTGGATCTTCCCCGGAACGACCGCCGCGCCATCTGTGGCACGCGTATCGCCCTGATC
Source organism: uncultured Devosia sp. (assembly GCA_934553185.1). GTDB lineage: Bacteria > Pseudomonadota > Alphaproteobacteria > Rhizobiales > Devosiaceae > Devosia. The sequence continues at coordinate 1,779 of CAKTFF010000083.1, read as the reverse complement.
TTCCAGGACGCGCTGGCATCGCTCAATCCGGTTTATCCGATCGGTTGGCAGATCGGCGAGATGTTCCGCATCCACACCAGCCTGCCCAAAGGCGAGATCGAGGGCAAGGTCATCGCCCTGCTCGAAGCCGTAGGCATCCCTGACGCTGCCCGGCGCGCCAGGCAATATCCGCACGAATTTTCCGGCGGCATGCGCCAGCGTATCATGATCGCCATGGCGGTAGCGCTCGAACCCGACATCATCATCGCCGACGAACCGACCACGGCGCTTGATGTGACCATTCAAGCCCAGATCGTCGACCTGCTCGACACCATCCGCAAGCGCAGCGGCGCAGGCATGATCTTTATTACCCATGACCTGGGCGTGGTCGCCGAACTCGCAGACCGCGTCGCCGTCATGTATGCCGGGCGCATCGTTGAACAGGCAAGCGTCTACCAGTTATTTGCCGATCCACAGCATCCCTACAGCATGGGCCTTCTGGCCTCCCAGCCCCGCATCGATGTGGCGACATCCGAGTTGGTGCCGATTCCCGGCTCCGCGCCCAATCCTGCAAACCTGCCATCGGGCTGTTCCTTCCGCACCCGCTGCCCCCGGGCTCAGGCGGTTTGTGCCGAGATCAGGCCGGTGCTTGCCGATGCGGGACCGGGGCGTCTGGTCGCTTGCCACTTTCCCGGGAGTTCAGCATGAGCGCGCCCCTGCTCGCCGTTGATAATCTCAGCAAACACTTCGGTGCTGGTTCAAACCCCGTACGCGCCGTGGACGGCGTCAGCTTCTCCATTGCCAAGGGCGAAACGCTTGGCCTCGTCGGCGAAAGTGGCTGCGGCAAGACCAGCCTGGTCCGTACGCTGCTGCGCCTCAACCACGCCACGGCGGGCAAAGCCACGCTCGACGGCATGGACATCGCGAAGGCCAGCGGCAGCCAGTTACGCGCCATGCGGCGCAAGATGCAGGTCGTGTTCCAGGATCCATATCAGTCGCTCAACCCGCGCATGCGGGTGGATCGGCTCCTGTCCGAGCCCTGGGCGCTGCACCCCGATATGCTCCCGCGCAGCCAATGGCCGGCCGAGATCGCGCGTCTCCTTGAGGCCGTTGGCCTTCGTCCCGAGCACGCTCTGCGCTATCCCAATGAGTTCTCCGGCGGTCAGCGCCAGCGGCTCGGTATCGCCCGCGCCCTCGCGCTCAACCCGTCCCTGCTGGTTTGTGACGAGCCAGTTTCTGCCCTGGACGTCTCCGTACAGGCGCAGGTCATCAACCTCCTCGCGCGCCTGCGCAAGGAGCGGAACCTGGCTATGTTGTTTGTTGCCCATGACCTGGCCGTCGTGCGTCACGTATCGGACCGCGTCATGGTGATGTATCTGGGGCGCATCATCGAAACGGGGCCGACGGGCGAGATCTTTTCAGCCCCAAGGCACCCCTATACGCAGGCGCTGTTGTCAGCCGTACCGAATCCGGACCCAACCCTGCGCGGCAAGCGCAAGCGCATCGTGCTCGAAGGCGACTTGCCCAGCCCCTCCAACCCGCCCAGCGGCTGTCGCTTCCGAACGCGATGCTGGAAGGCGACAGAGAAGTGCGCAGCAGAAGCGCCACAGCTTGTAGCGCATGGCAAAACCGCGCTCCTGACCGCCTGCCATTATGCCGAGGTGCTCCCCAACCACTGACATGGGGCAAGACCCATTCAGGGGCTGAGCGCTGCTTCTTCCGCCCCGCCGCGCGCGACCCCATGCAACACATATTGGAGCCCGTCAGCGTCGTAGCGGGTTTCCCCTGTTCCCGAGAAAT
>CAKTFF010000082.1 GCA_934553185.1 uncultured Devosia sp. | reverse complement strand
AACTGCGTCCGGGCGCGCGCGTGCTGGTGGTGGGCGGTGGGCCGATCGGGCTGGGCGCGGCCTTCTTTGCCCGGATCGCCGGCGCGGAAGTCACCATACTGGACGCTGCCAAAGACAAGCTTGAATCGGCACGCAGCTTCGGCTTTGGCGCGTTTGCCCTTGATGAACGCACAGGCGATCGGTTCAAAGAGGTTATGGGCAGCGGCTTCGATGCGGTGCTCGACGCAACCGGCTCCATCGCGGCGATGACCGATGCTGTGGGCTACTGCCGGAACGGCGGGGCACTGACGCTGGTCGGCGTTGCCAAGGGCACGCTGGGCTGGGAAGACCCCGAAATTCACCGACGCGAGCTGACGATCAGAGCCTCGCGCAATGCTTCGCGCGACGATTTCGACCATGTCATCGACGCTATCCGCAATGGCGCCATTCCTACCGACCAGCTTGCAACGCACCAGACGCGTCTCGAAGACGTGCCGCGCGATCTGCCCCTCTGGGCGCAGAACCGCACCGGGTTGATCAAGGCGATCATCGCCCTTTAGGCAGGCAGCAGTTCGGGCGCGACCAAGGCACCCTTTTGCCCGATAACGACGCCCGCAACCCGGTGCGCCGCTTCACCGGCTTTTCGCAACGATTCGCCGGCAAGCCGTGCCGCGAGATAAGCGCCGTTGAAGCTGTCTCCCGCGCCGGTCGCGTCCACCAGTTGAGCCCCAGCTGGCGGCGCCACCCGGACGCGTTCGCTGGCCGTGGCGAGCAGTGCTTCACCCGCTCCATCCTTGACCACCACTTCCTCAACGCCGAGCGCAAGGTAGCGATCGGCGGTGTCGTCGATGCCCTTGTCGCCAAACAGCGGCGCTTCATCGCCGTGGGTGGGCAGCACGATGTCACACAGCGAAGCGGCAGCTGTCAGCACCGAGCACATGACCCTCGGACTGCTCCAAAGCGCCGGTCGGATATTGGTGTCGAACACGATGCGAGCGCCATTGTCGCGCGCCTTGACGATTGCGCCAAGGAGACGCCCACGGGCGCGCGGCGCAAGGATGGCCAGCGTAATGCCCGAGAAATACACCATGCTCGCGCCTTCCACCGCCGTGGCGAGAGCCGGCTTGTCATCAGCCAGGAGTTTGGCCGCCGAAGTATCGCGCCAATAGGTGAAGTGTCGGTCGCCCGCTTCCTGGTGAATCATGTAGAGGCCCGGCCGGCGCCCAGGTATTGTGCGGATATGGCTGGTGCCGATGCCGTTGCTGTCGAGAAAGGCGCGGATATCGCTCGAATATCGATCTTCTCCGAGGCCGGTGAAGTAATCCACCGACCAGTCGGGACCAAGCAGGGCGCGCATGTACCAGGCTGTATTGAGCGTGTCGCCCGCATAGCCGAGGCGGTACTGGCGATCCTCGCCGCCGCTCATCTCGATCATGCATTCGCCGATGCTGACGAAACGGTTCATCACTACCATGCCCTCCACCGCCTCTGGCTTAACCAGCGCATGCGCGCCGCGCAAGACGAGGTCGTCCTCGGTTCTTCCATACAAGAACAAACGCCGCTAGTGTGCCTGAGATTTCAGTTCGGAGTTTTTCATGCCCCGCCTTAGCGCCAGCACCCTTGCCCAGGTTCCCGCAAGCGTCCGCGTGCCCGATTATGATCGGAGCACACTGACACCCGGCATTGTGCATCTGGGAATCGGTGCCTTTCACCGGGCGCATATGGCCGTTTATGTCGACGACCTGCTGAAAGATCATCCCGATTGGGCGATCGTCGGTGCCAGCCTCCGCCGTCCGGATACGAAAGAGGCGCTCGAGCCCCAGGATGGTTTCTACACCGTTGCAGTTCGCGACGCGCAAGGCACCCATCCGCGCATCATTGGCTCGATCCTCCAAGTCCTTGATGCCAATACCCAGCGCGAAGAGCTTTTGGCGCTGATGGCCAGTCCGCAAATCCGCATCGTCTCGCTGACCGTCACCGAAAAAGGCTACTGCCACGATCCGGCCACCGGCGAGCTGGACCAGCGCCATCCCGACATCGTGCATGACCTTGCCAATCCTGAGTCACCACGATCCGCACCGGGCCTGCTCGTTGAGGCTCTTTCACGACGCCGCGCCGCCGGGATCGCTCCATTTGCGGTGATGAGCTGCGACAACCTGCCCAGCAATGGCGCCACGGTGGAACGCATCGTTTCCCGCTTCGCCAGCCTGCGCGACACGGCTTTAGGCGAGTGGGTGAAGGAGGTCGCCTTTCCAGGCACCATGGTGGACCGGATCGTACCCTCCACCACCGATGCCGATCGGCTCGAAACGGCTGGGCTGATCGGAGCGGACGACGCCTGGCCGATCATGACCGAGCCGTTTACCCAGTGGGTGATCGAAGATCACTTCCCCGGTGGCCGTCCGCCCTTTGAACAGGCCGGCGCACAGATGGTGAGCGATGTCGAGCCCTTCGAGCGCATGAAGCTGCGAATGCTCAATGGCTCGCACTCCACCATGGCTTATCTGGGCTATCTGGCCGGTTACGAGTACATTGCCGACGTAATGGGCGACCCAGATTTCGTCCATCTCATCCATGGGCTCATGACCGAAGAAGCCATGCCCACCCTCCAAATGCCCGGCGTGGATCTCGGCACTTACCGTGATCAACTGCTGGAGCGGTTTCGCAACCCGGCTCTTAAGCATCGTACCTGGCAGATTGCCATGGACGGCTCTCAGAAACTGCCGCAGCGCCTCCTCGCCACCATCAGGGACCGGCTTGAAGCCGGCCAGCCGTTTGAACGGCTTGGCCTGGGTGTCGCGGCCTGGATGCGTTATGTTGTCGGCATCGATGAAAAAGGCGAAAGCATCGACGTGCGTGATCCCCTTGCCATGCGGATGATGGCAATTGCCGCGGATGCCGGCGACGATGCCGAGGCACTTTATGAAGGGCTGGTGGCACTAACCGAGGTGTTCGGGACCGATCTCGGACAAAGCCAGGTATTTGGTGAGACCGTGGCGAGCCATCTCGACGCGCTGTTCGATATTGGGGTGAAGGATACGGTGGCCGACGTCGTTCCAGCCACCTGAACCACCAAAACCTATGCCGCTCTGCGCGAAAGCCGAGCTGCCTCGAGACAATGAGCCAGCTGGTTCGACCACATAGTCACCCCGTCGGGATGGAGGATCTCGTCATGCCGAATCTCGATCATGGTGGCGTCGATGCCGCGCCCGTCCCCGTGCCGCTCCAACGTTAAAGTCACCCCTTTAAGGGCTGCATAGGGCTCGTTCCAGCCGACATTGAGATCTGGCTCCTGTACACGCAGGGCCTCGCGCAACGCTTGTGTGTAGCGGGTGTCCGCTCCATGGATCAGCCCGATAGGCCAGGGCCGGGCAGCGCCATGATAAACAGGCGTAAACGAGTGCATGCAGACAAGGATCGTTTCCTGCCCCGCATGGCGCCGCGACTCCAGCAAGGTCGCAACCGACGCATGAAATGGGCGGTGGAAGTGGTCGATCCGATACTGCCGCTCGGCATGGTCGATTTGTTCATTGGCAGCTATGCGGGTCGTTTCGGACAAGGTCCAGATCAGGTCCGGCGCATCGAGATCGCGATTGCAGTCGATCACGAGGCGCGAAACCGTAGATTGCACTAGCGGCGCATCCAGGATTTCCGAAAGACGACGGCTGACAGCCAGCGCGCCGGGGTCCCAGGCGATGTGGCTGAGCCGCTCGGTAGCACTCAGGCCCAGATCGCCATACTTGCTCGGCAGCCTGTTACTGGCGTGATCGCAGACGAACACAAACGGCGATGCACCGCGCGCATTGGAAACCAGCACCGCTTTTTGACTGCTGACGTCCACCTTGCTCTTGATACTCCGATTCACGGCGGCAAGAGTAGCTTGAGCCGTAGGGGCGCTGTCAATCAAAGGGTTTGCAGCCTTCAGTCCGTCTTGTGGAGGCGCAGGAAATCTGGCGCCGAGAGGGTGATCTTTGGGTCGACAGTGCCAATGCTTTTGCTGTCCTTGCCGGCAAAGTCGAGCCGGTTCAACACCGTCTGGATGACATTGATCCGCCCTCGTCTCTTGTCATTGGCCCTGATGGCCGTCCATGGCGCATGCGGGCTATCGGTGCGCTGGAGCATTTCATCCCGCGCAACCGAATAGGCGTCCCATTTGTGCAGCGCTTCGATATCAATCGGCGACAGCTTCCACACCTTGAGCGGATCATGGCGGCGATCGTGAAAACGCTTGAGCTGCATTTCCCGCCCGATCGAGAGCCAGAATTTAAACAGGTGAATGCCATCACGCGTGATGCGCTTCTCAAATTCAGGCGCTTCCTGGAGGAAATGCTCCACCTGCTCTGGCGAGGCAAAGCCCATGACCCGCTCGACGCCCGCCCGGTTGTACCAGGAGCGGTCAAACAGCACCGTCTCCCCGGCGGCCGGCATCCAGTCCACATAGCGTTGGAAATACCACTGCGTCCGCTCCCGGTCGTTTGGCTTGGGCAGCGCGGCGATGAGATTATACCGAGGATTGAGATTTTCGAGGTAGGTCTTGATCGTCCCGCCTTTGCCGGCAGCGTCGCGACCTTCAAACACGATCATGACCCGCTCGCCGGCAGCCGCCAGATGCGCCTGCAACTGCACCAATTGCTTCTGCAGCGCATACATCTGGCTTTTATAGACCTCGCTATCAAGCTTATCCTCATAAGGGTAGCCGCCTGACGCCATGGCTCGCTTGTTCAGCGCCTTGGGGAAGTGCGGGTTTTCGAGGTCAAAGCCGTCGAGAGGGTCGGTCACCTTTGTCTCCCTATTGTCATGTTCACCATGGTACACAGGCGCTCCCACGCGCAAGGAGCAGTGTTTCTGGCTGATTCCGGGAGGCAGGACATGGACGAGCCACAGCTTCAGCCTTCCCCATCCAGGCTCAACAGCGTCCAAACGCGGATCGTTGCACAGACGGCATTGCTGACCGGCATATTTGGTTTGTTCGTGGCGCTCGTGCTGGTCGGCGAAATCAGCATCACCGCTGCAGCGGTCAGTTTCCTTCTGATCGTCGCTGCCGTTGCCGCCCTGCCAGCAAGCACCGTTACCGTGACGCAGACGGTGCAATCTTCTCCCCAGGTGATCGAGGATACGGGCGAAGCCGTGTTCGCCTTTGCCGATGCCCTGTCCGACCCATGCCTGGTGCTTGACCGCCGCAGCGTCGTGCTTCACGCCAACAGCGCGGCGGCCCAGCAGTTCCCGTCCCTTGGCCGCGGCAATCCAGTCAGCTTTTCACTGCGCAATCCTGAACTGGTCCGCGCGATTGATCATGCCATGCGCCATGGCGTTCTCCACACCGTCGAAATCCACGAGACCCTGCCCAGCGAGACCTGGGACAAGGTCGTGGTGTCTCCCCTGCGCCGGCCGGGACGAGATTGGCTGAGCGATGACGAGCGACAATTGGTGATCACGTTCCAGAGCCTTACCGAGCTCAAGCGCGTCGATGCGCTGCGCACCGATTTCATTGCCAATGCCAGCCATGAGTTGCGCACGCCGCTGGCTTCACTCTTGGGATTTATCGACACGCTTCTGGGCCCAGCAGCCCGCGACGCCGCAGCGCGGGAGAAATTCCTGGGCATCATGCGTGGCCAGGCCGAGCGCATGAGCAAGCTGGTCGACGACCTGCTCAGCCTTTCGCGCATCGAGATGCACCAGCATGTGCGGCCCACAGGCACGATCGACCTGGCGGGCCTGCTGCGCGAAGTCCGCGAAGGGCTGATGATGCAGGCGCGTGCTGCCGATGTTGAAATCCGCCTGACCCTGTTCGAAGGGCCGACCACCACGACAGGGGATCGGGGGCAGCTTTACGAAGTTTTCGAGAACTTGCTCGAAAACGCCGTCAAGTACGGCGCATCGGGCAAACATGTCGAGATCGAACTGTCGCCCTCCGAGCGGTCGGGGTTTGGTCATCAGGTGACGGTGATCGATCATGGGCCCGGCGTTGGCGCCGAGCACGTGCCGCGCCTCACTGAGCGCTTTTATCGCATCGATGCTGAAGCGAGCCGCAAGAAAAAGGGCACGGGGCTCGGCCTTGCCATCGTCAAGCACATCGTCAACCGCCATCGCGGCCAGCTCAGCATCAAGAGCAAGCCAGGCGAAGGCATGCGCGTGGATGTTTTTCTGCCGTAGGGCAGAGCGTGCCGCTCTGCATTGGTCTAGGCGAACACCGATATTTCACCCGCAATTGCTTCCGACGGACTTGACCCGCGGGTCACTTGCAGCCCGGCACATGCGGCAGGAGAACCTGGATCAGTCTGGGGGAGGCGAGGGGGAGTAGCCCCAGGGCTTTTGACAAAAAGGGCGCCTCGCGGGCGCCCCTTGCAAACTTATCCGCCAGCCAATCAGCGGCGCTTCTTGTCCATCTGGTGGTAGGCCCGGCGGGAGTGGAAGTCGCAGTAGGGACCGCTGTCGAGACTATGCTGGCCGCAGAAATGGAACTCCTTGCTGAGCGGGTCTCCGATCGGCCACTTGCAGGTGGCTTCGGTCAGCTGCAGCAATGACAGGCGCTTTTCTTCCGGGATAAACAGCTCGGCGGCTGCCGGAGCCACATAAACCTGCTGCTCCATTTCGGGCGCATGCGCCAGGGCTGTAGCGCCGATCGATTGTGGGCGGGACACTTGCATGGCCGGACGAGGCTTGGGCGCGGCGCTGCTGCTCATGGGCGAAATGCCGGCCGAAGGGCTGGCTACCCGCCGTGGGGCAGGCCGAGCTGCCGGCCGCGAACGGGGCGCTGTGTTGGTGGGCTTGGCCCGTGCCGACAATTTCAGCCGGTGCACTTTGCCGATAACGGCATTGCGGGTTACCCCTTCGCCGAGTTCCCCGGCGATCTGGCTGGCCGAAAGGCCCTCCATCCAGAGCTTTTTCAAAGTCTCGACGCGCTCGTCGGTCCAGCCCGCCGATTGTGCTCCTGATACCATCGTCAAAACAGAATCCTTCATTGCTCCGCCAATAGGGTATTGGCAGCCGTCAAACGCTAGGCGTCGTATGTCAGTGGGGTTTGCCGCACGAGATATCGTGTTCCCAATGAGCGTGAGTTTACTGCATCGGCGGAATCGGGATCAAGAGTCGGCGCCGACTTTCCCCGAAAAATCAGTGGTTAAAACTCTCTTAACAATCCCTGAGTCAAATCAGTCACTTGCGGCTGGCGCATTGACTTATCTGGCGAAAACAGCCTTACTCGACGGGCAAAACGCGCTAAGGACCGAGCGCGTTTTTGCCTTTTGTGGCTCTCTTGCCACGCTTTCCCTCACGGTCTGCAAAGTTCAACCAGAGGATTAGTCCCATGTCTGCGCTCTACGGCACCTATGCCCGCACCGATCTCGCCTTTGAGCGGGGCGAGGGCATGCGCCTGTATGATCAGCAGGGTAGGGACTATCTCGATTTTCATTCGGGCATTGCGGTCAACGCACTTGGCCACGGCGACCAGCACATCGTCGCTGCGCTCAAGAACGCGGCCGACAAAGTCTGGCACACATCCAACGTCTTCACCATCCCCGAGCAGGAGCGGCTGGGTCAGCGCCTCGTCGACGCGACGTTTGCCGACTCGGTGTTTTTCACCAATTCAGGCGCCGAGGCGCTTGAATGCGCCATCAAGACTGCCCGGCATTATTTCTGGGCCAAGGGCGAGGTCGATCGCTACGAAATCATCGCGTTTACCGGCTCTTTCCATGGGCGCACCCTGGGCACCATCGCCGCCGGCGGCAATCCGAGCTATCTTGAAGGTTTCGGTCCGCCCATGCCCGGCTTCAAGCATACCGCGCCAGGTGATCTTGAGGCTGTACGCGCGTTGATCGGGCCGCAGACCTGCGCCATCCTGATCGAAACCGTACAGGGCGAGGGCGGGGTTACCGCGATGCCCACCGAGTTCATGCAGGGCCTGCGCCAGCTTTGCGACGAACATGGCATGCTCCTGATCCTCGATGAGGTCCAGTGCGGATACGGTCGGACCGGCCGGTTTTTTGCCTTTGAGTGGAGCGGCATCACGCCTGATATCGTGGCGGTGGCCAAGGCCATTGGCGGCGGCTTCCC
>CAKTFF010000081.1 GCA_934553185.1 uncultured Devosia sp. | reverse complement strand
GGGTATCCATCGTTGAAATAGCATTGCCCACAAAGCGTGAACTCAGCTGAGACTGCTCGATCGCTTCGTCTAGGTACGGCCGGGTGACCGATGCTGCGCGGGTGACCAGAACCACATAAACCAGGCCATAGGCTGAAACGATCAGGGCTATGTCGAGGTCGAGCACCGCACCCAACAGCGCCAGCGCGAGGATGAGTTGCACGACGCCGGGCAGGATTGCCGCCAGTGCAAACTGCACCACGATATTGAGAGCACTGGCGCCCTTTTGTTGAGCGCTCTCGATCTCGGTCGGATTGTGATCCAGAAAGAAGGCGGAGGTTTTTTCCACCAGGCGCGAAAAGAACGCGGTTGAGGTAACGAAGTTGAGCCTTTCAGATGTCATGAACGTCAAGAAACCTGACATGCGTTGCAGCGCGTAAGCTGCGCCCATGAGCAAGGCATAGACCATGAAGGCCGAAATCACGCCGGCAGTCGGCGATGCGGAGGCAAGCTGGTCGATTAGGCGCGAGAAAAGATAGGGTGCTCCGATTGCTGCAAAGGTCCCCAGCAAAGTGATAACAAGAACCGCCAGCAGGGCCAGCCGGGCGGTCCGAATATAGCGCGACAGAATTGCTGTGAGCGGTGGCAGAACAAGGCCCAAATCCAATTTCACTGCAGCCTCTCCCACCAAGTGATCCACTTCGTCGATCCTGCTTCACTTAGCACACAGGCTGGTAACAGAGAGGAGGCTTAAGCGGACCAAGACACGGGCGCGGCGATTGAACTGAACCATTAGGCGAGCATTTGCGACGTTGCTTCGGCTTCGTCTTTGGGGTGGATTGCCGACAGACAGCGCTCAGCTGCAAGTCGCGGAGCTGCCGTGGATAAAGCTAGACCTGTGCTCGCCGCTCCTCCAGCGTCGCCAACCCCCAACTGGCCATGAGCAATCAGGCTCAACACAGCCGTAACGACTTGGCTAATGAAGGGCGTCAGGAAGGGCTGTGTACGTCTGTACCGCGGTTTGCGTCGCGCCCGATCGTTTGGCATGACCTTATATCGGCTTTGCTTCCGTTCTCCAGAAGCTTACCCACCTACGAAAAAGGTTCGCGCCGGTTTTGCGCCTAACCTCAATGCCAAGCAGGTTAAAGGTGCTTCGTCTGCATCGAAAAGGCAGCATGGCGGATCGCCAGCTGCCCTTGAGCTTTAAAGCGGACGCACCCAAATGTTGCGGAATCGCACGTCCGAGTTGTGATCTTGCAGCAGGATGGGCTCGCAGCCATGCGGCGTGTAGGTGGGATAGCCCACATAGGATGTCGTGCCAGAAAGCTGGACATGGTTCTGCACCAGCACGCCGTTGTGCAGAACAGTGATAAAGGCGGGCTTGCGCAGGGCGCCGTTCTCCTCGTCGAAAATCGGCGCCTCAAAGACGATGTCATAAGTCTGCCATTCGCCCGGTGCGCGCGACGCGTTCACCAGGGGCGCGTGCTGCTTATAAACTGCAGCGGCCTGGCCATGGACATAGGTCGGATTGTCGACGCTGTCGAGGATATGCACCTCATAGCGACGCTGGAACTTGATGCCACTATTGCCGCGATCCTGCCCGTCGAAACCTTCGGTTTCGCTGGGTGAGCGCCATTCGATGTGCATCTGCACGTCGCAAAAGGCTTCCGCCGTCACGATGTCGCGTTCGCCGATGGACAGGACGCCATCCACGGCCGGCCAGTCCACGGCGCCGCCACCTTCGGCAGCCTTGATCCAAGCGTCGGTGCTGGTGCCGTCAAACAAAACGAACGCGTCGGAAGGCACTGCCCCTTCCAGAGCCTCGACGATTGGCGGAACAGGCTCCCACACTTCGGTGACTTCTGCCCGCACATCGTTTGGCACGTCCTCCAACGTGATCTCGGCTGACGGTGTAGTTTGTGCGGCGGCGTGGCCGACGGCCATGCCCCCGGCCAGCAGTGTTCCGGCAAGGATCGCGATGGCGCGGCTCCGGGCTTTGTTGGAAATCATCTTAACCACCTCCTCTGGGTTCAAGAACTAGAATCCTAGAGCACAAGCCGGGGTGAGGCAATGTCGCGATTATTCCTTAGGCTGCGTGGTTCCTCTCACCGGATTACTTTGAGAATATCGAGCGCCGAGTGGACGTGCTCGTCCATGAGCGCAGCAGCGCGGTCTTCGTCATGCGCTTTAAGCGCCTCGACGATGGACAGGTGCTGGCGATAAGCAATCTCGGCCCGACCAGGGATGGACGCCTGCAGCTGCATGCGGGCGCGATCCACATGGGTTTTGCTTGAAAGCACCAGTTGCCAAGCTTCAGGCACGCCCGCCAATTGCGCCAACAGGGCGTGGAAACTCTCGTCGGCGGGGAAAAAGCTGTTGTAGTCGTCGCGCGCTGTGCACTCGGCTTGTACGGCAAGGATTTGGTTGACGCGGCCCAGATCGATATCGCGCATTCCTGCCAAACGGCGCACGACGGCAATTTCCAAGGCACCGCGGCAAAATACCGACGAAAGGATCTTGCGCTGGTCGATAGGCGCCACGATGGAGCCGACCTGCGGGCGCGTCTCAACCAGACCTTCCTTGGCAAGTTGCTGCAAGGCTGCACGAAGCGGCGTGCGGCTTACGCCGATGATCTCACCAAACTTGGCTTCATAAATGGGTGTCTTGGGCGGAATGCGCCCTTGCACAATGGCGAGGCGAATGATGGAGTAGATTTGCGGCGACATCGGTAGACCAAAGTCGATCTTCGTTCCTGCAAAAGCCTGAGTGTAGACTTGTTCTACCGAGTCCAAATGAACCTCCGAAGGTGCACGACGCTTCGGCGCCGTGCGGTAAGTTCGGCAGCATATCCAACTCGCTTCAGCAAGGCAGCCGCCGTCCGATCGCTGGGGCGAGCTTATGCACTGCCCTTTCCACAAAGTCTAAGAGCAAGACCAATAGCGCTTGCAACCACACCCTTGCTGTGTATTCTAGTATCCCAGATGGCCTTCAGAGTCCATCGGAGGAGAGCAAGGGAGGTTTAAGTGCTCGCGTTCAGTAAAGCATTGGTCATCGGTTCGGTGACGCTCATGTCCAGCGCGGGGTTCGCGCAAGAATGGGCTCCCGATCGGCTCATCAACGTCATCGTGCCGTGGGGCGCGGGCGGCGCGACCGATCAGGTCACCCGTGTCACCACGCCTATATTGTCAGAGGCACTGGGCACCAATGTGGTGGTCGTCAACCAGCCCGGCGGTTCGGGTGCTGTCGGTACGCAGGGCGTTCTCGACGCGGAGGCCGATGGGTATACGCTTCTGGCAACCGGTGTTGCCGATGCGGCAACCTATGCCGTGACCGGTCTTATCGAAGGAACCACGATTGACGACTGGCACCTTTACCTCAGCGTTGCCAATGTCTCGGTGGTGAGTGTGCCCGCCGACAGCCCGTACCAGGATTTCGGTCAGCTGCTGGAAGCTTTGCGCGCCGATGGCGCCAATATGACGGTTGCAACAGCCGGCGTCAGCTCGGCTGCAGGCACGGCCATCGCCAATCTGGGCGCAGCCGGCGAATTCAACTACAATCTCGTGACCTATGAAGGTGGCGGCCCGGCCACCATCGCGACCGCCGCCGGCGAAGCGATGATGACCACGCAGCTCGCCGGGGAACAGGCCGAGCTCATTCGCGGCAATCGCCTCCGTCCCCTGGCCGTTCTCTCCAACGAACCGCTGGCCATCGAGGGCGTGGACCCCATTCCACCGATCACCGAATGGCTGCCGGATATGGAGATCTCCTACAACTATTTCGGCATCCTGGTCCCCAAGGACGCTCCGGCCGAAGTGGTTTCCACCCTTGACGCCATCTGGGCGGACCGCATCGCCAACTCCGAAGAGCTCGAGAACTACGCTCTTCAAGCTGGCGCTCTGTTCACCCCGCTTTACGGGGCCGAAGCCCGTGAAGCCGTATCGGCCACCGTCGTGTCGCAGGCTTGCGCCGCACTGGCACGCGGCGATGCCGTCAATGATCCGTCCACGATCGGCGTAGATTGCGAAGCCCGCACCGAGACTGCGGCTCAGTAAGTGGATCGGTAGGGGAGCCTGGCTCCCCCACCTGCCTCTTTGGCAAGGACTAGGCAAATGGAAGAGCAGCGGAACGCCCCGGCCAATGCGCTGGCCGACGCAATCACGGCCGCGATCCTGGCCCTGGTGGGCATTTACGTGTTTGTGGAAGCCTATAACATGCCGCGCCTTGAAGCGCGCCGCATCAATCCCCTGACCATCCCCGGCCTCGTGCCGATGGGCCTCGGCATTGCCCTGGTCGTGCTTGCCCTCATGCTCGGCTATCGGGCACTGCGACTAACCGATCGCACATCCCTCTCCGACCTCCTAGCGCGGCTGCGGTCCCGCGAGTCCGCAAGAGCTGCCGCATCGACTGGTCTGGTTCTTGTTTTCGTGCTGCTACTGATCGGCAACATGCCGTTCTGGCTGGCCTCGATGCTGTTCATCTTCGCCTTCGTGCTTACCCTTGAAGTAATTCTGTCCGACGAACCGGTTCCGCTGCTCCGCTCAGCACTTTGGGGCGCGGGAACCGCTGTGGTCTTTGGCGGGGCCATTTATCTGCTGTTCGCCCAAATCTTTCTCGTACGACTTCCATAGGGGAAAGCGATGGACGGAATTTTCTTGCTCGGTCAGGGCATCGCGTTTTTCCTGACCCCCACTTCTTTGTTCAATATCGTCTGGGCGACGCTGCTCGGCCTGGTGATCGGGTTGCTGCCTGGGCTGACAGCGACCATGGGCGTCGCCCTTCTGGTCACCCTGACCTATAACATGCCCGCCGAGCAGGCGATCCTGACGCTGATGTGCGTCTATCTGGGCGCCATCTATGGCGGCAGCCGCACCGCCATCCTTCTCAACATCCCCGGCACCCCCGCCAATGCGGCAGCGACCCTTGACGGCTTTCCCCTCGCCATGCAGGGCAAGGCGGGTCTCGCCATGGGTCTGGCCACCGTATCTTCAACGCTGGGCACCGTGGTGGGCATTTTCGCCCTTGCCATCATCGCCCCGCTCCTTACCGAAGTTGCTCTGTCCTTCGGGTCGTATGAATTTTTCTGGCTGGCTTTGTTTGGTGTGGTCATCTCCGGCCAGATGAGCGGCAGCGACACCCCGCTCAAGGGCTATATTGCCGGTGTGCTGGGGCTGATGGTCGCCATGGTGGGGCTCGAAAGCCTTCACGTGGTACAACGCTTCACATTCGGCAACAGCCAGCTTTCGGCAGGTGTCGACATCATTCCCGCCATGGTGGGCGCTTTCGGGCTTGCCGAAATTCTCAGTTCGGTCATGAACCGGGTGACGGCGCGGCCATTGGCGGTCAATGACCGCGTCGTGCCCCGCCCCATGGAAGTGCTGCGGCACTGGAAGACCATCGCGCGCTCCGGCCTTATCGGCACCTTTGTGGGCATTATTCCGGGTGTC
This sequence comes from uncultured Devosia sp., assembly GCA_934553185.1. GTDB lineage: Bacteria > Pseudomonadota > Alphaproteobacteria > Rhizobiales > Devosiaceae > Devosia. The sequence continues at coordinate 2,630 of CAKTFF010000081.1, read as the reverse complement.
GGCGAAGATGTTGGCGCCTGGAGCTCCTATGCCGCAGCAAAACGCCTGTCGAAAAACCCCGAACAGTTCGGCAAAGGCAGCCATGAGGGCCTGATTGCTGCCGAAACCGGCGACAATGCCGTGGTCTCGGCCGCCATGATCCCCACCCTGACCTTGGCCCTGCCCGGCTCTGCGGCGGCCGCCGTCCTGATCGCGGCCATGTATATTCACGGCATCCGCCCCGGCCCGATGCTGATGATCGAGAACGCGCCGTTTCTTTATCAGATCATCGCAATGCTGCTGCTGGCAACCTTTGCCAACCTCATCTTCGGCCTGTCGCTCACCAATATCTTCATCAAGATTGTCAGTGTCCCTCGCGAACGGCTGATGGCGGTGATCGGTGTGCTGTGCGTGGTTGGCTCCTTTGCCGTTAGCCAGCGCATGTTCGACGTCTATGTCATGCTGGCGTTCGGCATCGTCGGCTTCTTCCTGCGCCAAATGAAATATCCGATGGCCCCGCTGGTGCTTGGCATTGTGCTCGGCGACCTGCTCGACCTCAACCTGCGCCGCGGACTTGGCCTAACCAATGGCGATTTTACGCCCTTTTTCACCCGGCCGATCAGCCTGCTGCTGTGCTGCGTGGTGGTGATCACCATCCTGTTCAGCATCCCGGCAGTCAGCCGCTCCGTTTCGGCCACGTTGGCGCGCATCCTGCCTAGTAAGCGGCGCGACGACGCTCCCAATTCAACTCATTCGTAAGAGGTATGCCATGACCCACAAGATGTTTGCTCCCAACCGGCCGTTTGCCCGCTGGATTGGCGCTGCCGCCCTAGGTGTGCTGGCCATCAGCACCCACGTCCTCGCCCAGGACGCCGCGCCAGCAAGCGAAGCCGCGCCAGAGGAGCAAGCCGCTGCAACTGAAGCTGGCGCTTCCGATCTGGCGCCATTCACCTTCACGACTGGCCAGGCCGTTGGCGGCAAAAGCAATTACCAGCGCCTTTGCGCCGAATGCCACGGCAACAATCTGGAAGGCACCGCCGCGCCGGCGCTGTCGGGCAGCAACTTCGCCCATTGGGTCGATGGTCCTGCCATCGACCTGTTCACCTTCATCCAGGAGCAGATGCCCGCCGGAGCCGGCGGCACGCTTTCCGATGCGCAGGTGGCAACGATCATGACCCATCTCGCGAGCGAGAACGGCATGACGGCAAGCACCGAAGCACTGCCCACTGACGGAGCCGAGTTGGAAGGGTTCCGGTTCGGCCAGTAACTGACAATCAATCGCGTTCGTCTAGAGGAGGAGACAAAGATGGGTCGCAACACCCCAACCAAAGCCTTACTACCGGTTCTGGCCAGCATGCTCATGCTGGGCACGGCCATAGCCCAGGAGGCAACCGCCCCCGCCTGGCCGCCGGAATTCAAACCTCTGCCCGAGTCGTTCGGCCTGGTGCCGCCCGAAGAGGCGCTTGACACCTTTACCCTGCCGCCGGGCTACAAAATCGACCTCGTGGCGTCCGAACCGCTGCTGGGCGACGGCATCGTTATGCAGTGGGATTATGACGGCCGCGTCTGGGTCGTTGAAACCACCTTCATGCTCAGCCTCGAGGAACTGACCACGGCCGAACCCAGCAGCTCGGTGGTAATACTTGAAGATACGGACGGCAACGGCGTATTGGACAACCGCAAAGTCTTCGCCGAAGGCCTGGTGCTGCCCCGTTCGCTCCTGATCCTTGAGCCGGGCAAGGTGCTTCTGGGCGAGTCGCCCAATATCTGGCTGCTTGAAGACACCGACGGCGACGATGTCGCCGACAACAAGACCGCTCTGGTGGAAGGCGTCTACGGCGCCAAGGGCGGTTCTGTGGAACACAATCCCAACGGCATGTTCTGGAACATCGATAACCGCATCTACAATGCGTATCTCGATGAAGTCTATCAGTGGAACGGTGAGGACCTGGACAGCCTGCGCGGGATTTCGATTTCGCAATGGGGCGTCACCGCTGACGATGCCGGCCGCATCCTGCGTCAGGGCAATTCGGCCGCTCCCTCGATGAGCTATGTGCCTGACTATTACTACGGCCGGAGCAGCGTGTTCACGCGCAATCGTGGTAATCACGAATGGATCGGTGGTCCCACCCGCGATGCCAACCGCGTCTGGCCCGCCCGTCCTACGCCCGGCGTCAACCGCGGCTATGTCGAGGGTACGCTGGACGAGCGCGGCGCCCTCATGGAACTGACCTCTGCCGGTGGCGCTGCCGTTCATCGCGGCCAGGGCCTGGGTCCGGACGACTATGGCACGCTGTATGTGCCTGAGCCCGCCGGCAATCTGGTGACCAAGAACACGCTTCAGGACACCGGTTCGGGCATGTATCTGCGTAAGGCCTATGAGCAGGCCGATTTCCTGACCTCGACCGACGAACGCTTCCGTCCCGTTTTCACCGCGACAGGGCCCGACGGCGCCTTCTACGTGCTCGACCTTTATCACGGCATCGTCCAGGACGCCGTGTTCATGACCAACTACCTGCGCGACTGGGTCGAACAGAAAGACCTGGGCACCTCCTACGGGGCCAACGGCCGCATTTATCGCATCAGCCACGAAGACGGCGAGCGCAACGAGCAGATCAAGCTCACCGAAGCTTCGCCCGAGGAGCTTGTGG
>CAKTFF010000080.1 GCA_934553185.1 uncultured Devosia sp. | reverse complement strand
ATCCTCACCATCATCATTGCCCATTCCACCTTCTGCATGGCCTATGTGGTGGTCTTAGTGCAGTCGCGCCTGTCCGACCTCGACCAGAGCCTTGAAGAAGCGGCGATGGATCTGGGCGCGACGCCCGTGCGGGTGTTTTTCGATATTACCCTGCCCATTATCGCCCCGGCGCTGGTGTCGGGCTGGCTGCTAGCCTTCACCCTGTCGCTCGACGACCTGGTGATCGCCAGCTTCGTGTCGGGCCCCGGCTCCTCGACCCTGCCCATGGTGATCTTTTCCAAAGTGCGCCTCGGTGTGTCGCCGGACGTCAATGCCCTGGCGACCATCATCATCGGCATCGTGGCACTGGGCGTGTTTGGCGCCACGGTGTTGCAGCTGCGGTCGCGGCCCAAGAAGGTGCGGGGCTAAGGCCAGTTCAAGAGCCGTGACCGGCAAAATATCGTGAACAGGGGACGCTGGACAGAGGGCGAAAAACGGCGCAACATCCTCCCATGTTCAACCAATGCAAAGGAGGTGATCCAGTGTCTTATGAGATTATGGTGCTCGAAGAAGGTCTTGGATTTGATGTGATGGCCGGGAGTGATCTCCGCTAGCACACGCCTCCACGGCACTCGAGGCCGATAAACTCAGAAAGGGCCGCTCCGCAAGGGGCGGCCCTTTTTATTGCGGCTTGACGGACAGCCGTAAGCCATCGATACCGCAGGGGCATTTTCACCAAAGGACGCGTGGATGTCCCCGGCCAATTTCGTTCTGACCCTGTCCTGCGTGGACCGCCCCGGCATTGTTGCCGCCGTTTCCACCGAATTGGCTGCCCTTGACGCCAATATCGCCGAATCCAACCAGTTCTGGGATCGGGAAACCGGGCAGTTCTTTATGCGGCTCGCCTTTACGGCGCCGCAGGGCGTGACCCGCGAGACGCTGGAGCGGACGCTGAAATCTCCCATCGAGCGCTTCGGCATGAAGACCGCGCTGGTTGACCAGAGCCGCAAGAAGCGCCTGGTTATCCTCGTGTCCAAGTTCGACCATACGCTTTTGCATCTGCTGTATCAGATCCGCGTCGGCTGGCTTGATGCCGAGGTTGCGGCGGTGATCAGCAACCACGATGACACCCGCAAGATCGCCGAAGACGCCGGCATCCCGTTCCACCTGCTGCCAGTATCCAAGGACACCAAGGCAGCGCAGGAAGAGCAGGTGCTCAATCTGGTCAAGCAAACCGGCGCCGACCTTGTGGTGCTCGCGCGCTATATGCAGGTGCTGTCCGACAACCTATCCACCCGCCTGTTCGGGCAGGTGATCAACATTCATCACTCGTTTCTGCCCAGCTTCAAGGGCGCCAAGCCCTATCACCAGGCCCATGAGCGCGGCGTCAAGATCATCGGGGCCACCGCCCATTACGTAACGCCCGATCTCGATGAAGGTCCGATCATCGAGCAGGAAACAGCGCGCGTCACCCATGCCATGAGTGCCGAAGACCTGGTCGCGGCGGGACGGGATATCGAGTCGCGGGTTCTGGCGCGTGCGGTCAAGCTGCACCTGGAGTCGCGCGTCATGCTGAATGGGCGCAAGACGGTGGTGTTCGGCTAACAGCCCGCCAAAGGGAGGCGCAGCATGCTCAACGACACCACGGCGCTCATCGCGCTGGGCTGTGGCGCCCTCCTTGCCGTGTGGCTGGTGTTTTCGCTGCTCAAGAAAGTGCTCGGCCTCGCCTTGCTCGCGGGCCTGGCGCTGGTAGGCTATCTGGTGTGGAACAATCCCGTCTGGCGCGATGCCGCTATAGGCTGGATCGGCGGCCTCTAGAGCGCCACGGGCAGGTCGTCGAGCTTGAGCGAGTCCGCTAGGCTTGTCTGATCGAGCACTTCACGCGTCGCCAGCGTGACGCGTTCAAACACATGCCGGATTTCGCAGGAGGACTCCTCGCGGCAGTCTTCGCAGCGGCGATAGGCCGTCTTCGAGAGGCAGGGCAGCGGCGCGATGGGACCGTCGATCAGCCGCAGAACATCGCCAAACAGGATGTGTTCGGGGGCCTTCAGCAGCTCATAGCCGCCCGCCCGGCCACGACGGCTGGACACGTAGCCGGCGCGCTTGAGCTCAAGGAGAATCTGCTCAAGAAACTTCTTGGGGATGGCCTGCTCGCGGGAAATCTCTCCGATCATGCGGGTTTCGCCACGCGTGACGCGCGCCAGGGACACCAGCGCGCGCAGGGCATATTTGGCCTTTTGGGAAATCATCTACGCTGTTCCGCCCTGGGGAAGCGACCTGCGCCTCCATCCGGACCTGCTTGGGGGTCGGTTGCCGTTTAGGGCTTGGGTTCGGGCACCACGGGCGGCACCTTGCCTTCGCTCGTATCGGCGGCTTCGTTCGCGCCAGGGTCTGAAGAGATCGCTGCGGTATCGGCGGCATCGGCCTCGGCAACATTGCTCTCGCCCGCGTCAGCCGGGGCCGGATTTTCGGCAACCTGGGGCGTGGTTTCGGTGCTTTCAAGCTCAGCGGCCGAACGCACATCTTCCTGGGCCTCGTGGGTTTCGCTGACCGGCGGCGATCCCGCCTCGACGGCATCGATCACCACGTCGTCTTTGATAACTGGCTCACGTCCGGATGGTTCTTGCACAGCAACAGTCTCCATGATGGCAATGGCTGGGGGTTCGCTTTCCCTAAGCGGCTCGGACGGGGTCGGCTCGGCTTGCTCGGCTTCGGCGACGGCCACGTCCGCCGCCCCGTCGGTGGGCGTGGTAGCGGCGGCAACGACCGAGGCGACGGCCAGGTGTTCGGGCGAAGCGGCAACCTGCTCGAGGATTTCCTCCACCGGCGGCAGGCGCGGTTCGACAGGATCGGCTTCGGGCAGGCGGTCATCGACGCGATCGCCGCGCAGCCAGGCCAGCATGCCCAGACCAATTTCACGCTCGCCCATGATCACCGTGTCGGCGCCAAGCCCCCGCAGGTGGGTTTCTTCTTCTTCGGAATGGGCGCGGGCGATGATGCGGATCGAGGGGCTGAGCTTGCGGCCCGCCTCGCAGATGGAGCCCGCTTCAAAGCCATTGGGGATGGCGATCATCAGGCACTGCGCCGCTTCGAGATTGGCGAGCTTGAGCACTTCGACGCTGGCCGCATTGCCCACCACCACTTCGATGCCGGCGGCGCGGGCCGCCGCAACCGAATGGTCGGAATCTTCGATCACCAGCACAGGGGCGCCGGCAACATGGAGCCCTTCGCCGACCACGCGTCCGACCCGGCCAAAGCCAACCAGAATCGTATGGTTCTTTTGCTGCGTGGGCTCGGGAGTGTCGTCATCGGCACCCGGAGCGCCCCGATCAACGCCCGGTTCGCTCGGTGCATCGGTGGTGATGGGACCATCGGCCGCTTCAACCGTGTCGGTGGGTTCGATGCGAATGCCATCCTGGGGCGCCTTGGCCGTCTTTCGCGCCGCCATGCGGGCTTCAAGGCGCGGCCGGGCCCGATCCACCGCCCAGAACACGACGGGGTTGAGGACGATGGAGATCAGCGCGCCGGCCAGGATCAGGTCCTGCCCCTCGGCGGGAAGGATGGCGAGCGACACGCCCATCGTGGCGAGAATAAAGGAAAACTCGCCGATCTGTGCCAAGGACGCCGAAATGGTCAGTGCCGTCGAGAGGGGACGCTTGGCCAGGAGGACGATGCCGAAGGCTGCGGCGGACTTGCCGATCACGATGATGAACACGGTCGCCAGCACCGGCAGCGGATCGGTGATGATGATCGAGGGGTCAAACAGCATGCCCACCGACACAAAGAACAGCACGGCGAAAGCATCGCGCAGCGGCAGGGTTTCCTGCGCGGCGCGGTGCGACAGCTCGCTTTCCGAAAGGATCATGCCGGCAAAGAAAGCGCCGAGCGCCAGAGAGACGCCAAACAGGACGGCCGAGCCCAGCGCGACACCGAGGGCAATGGCCAAGACAGCGAGGCGGAACAGTTCACGCGAGCCCGTATGGGCCGTGCCATGCAGCGCCCAGGGAATGAACCGGCGGCCAACCACCAGCATGAAGCCCACAAAGGCGGCGACCTTGACCACGGTGAGGCCCAGAACGCCCCAGATGCCGATCTCGGTGCGGAACACGCGCTCCACAAAAGACACGAATGGATCGTGGATTGCCGTTTCGCCGCCACCCAGGCTGGCCACGGCAGGGATCAGCACCAGCGCCAGAACCATGGCGAGGTCTTCAACAATGAGCCAGCCCACGGCAATGCGGCCGCGCTCGGTTTCGATCAGGCGGCGGTCCTGCAGCGCCTTGAGAAGAACCACGGTGGAGGCGACAGACAGGGCGAGGCCGAACAGGAGGCCTGCGCCGACACCCCAGCCCATGATCAGCCCCATAAGGAGGCCCAGAAGCGTGGCAAAACCGATCTGCACCAGCGCGCCGGGCACGGCGAGCTTGCGCACGCTCATCAGGTCTTTGAGCGAGAAATGAAGGCCCACGCCGAACATGAGGAGGATAACGCCCAGCTCCGCCAGCTCGGCGCCAAGCGCCTGATCGGCCACAAAGCCCGGGGTGTGAGGACCTACCAGCACGCCGGCAAACAGATAGCCCACCAGCGGGGGCATCTTGAACCGGTTAGCGATCATGCCGAAAATAAAAGCCAGCACCAGACCCGCGACGATCGTTGAGATCAGGGGGGTGTCGTGGTGCATGGTGCCTCCGGCGTTCGGTTATGACCTGGAATGGTGGGGATACTCACCTTTTAAGATGGGGTAGCGGCGCCCAATGTGCAAGCGCCGCAACGGCAAATCTCGTAACAATTCGGGCCACTTGGCCCTCGTCATGTGCCCGCATGAGAGCCTTGCATCTGCTATCGGGCTTTGTTGTGACGGCGTTGTCTGGATGTTGCATAATGGGTGCGACAGCCTCGCTGATCCGGCCAGGCACTTGAGCAAGGGTAAGGCATGCGCTTTTCGGTGGGTTGTGAGGTTGGCTATGACGTTGCGGACACGGCAACGCTTATCTTCAACATCGAAGCGATGCGGGGTGGCCGCCAGCGCGTGATCACCGAACAGATCACCATCACGCCCGAGCTGTCCGCCGACGAGAAGACATCGGGGGAAAGCGGCAACCGCTATCTGCGGCTGACGGCACCAAAGGGGCTGGTGCAGTTGCGTTACACGGCCGAAATCGAGCTCGATGCGCTGCACAAGGCGCCGGCGGTGATCGGGGAAGTGCCGATCGCCACTCTGCCGCTGGAAACCCTGCCGTTTCTCAACCCCTCGCGCTATTGCCCGTCGGACCAACTGGCGCGCTTTGCCAATCGCCAGTTCGGCAACATCGCCCCTGGCTTCGGGCGCGTGGTTGAAATCTGTAACTGGATCAACGGGGAGGTGGACTACCAGTTCGGCACCAGCGACACGACGACCACGGCAGCCGACACGTTTTCCACCCGCGCCGGCGTGTGCCGCGACTTTGCCCATCTCGGCATCACCTTCTGCCGCGCGCTGGGCATCCCGGCGCGGTTTGTGTCCTGCTATGCCTGGCAGCTCGAGCCGCAGGATTTCCATGCCGTGTTCGAGGCCTATCTCGGCGACCGCTGGTATCTGTTTGATGCCACCCGCATGGCGGCGCTCGATGGCCTTGTGCGCATCGGCATCGGCCGCGATGCTGCCGACACAGCCTTCGCCACCATTTATGGCCAGGTGATTTCGCAGCCCATCAAGGTGTGGAGCGAGGCGATCGACGGCGACAGAAACGAAAACTGGACAACCGATGCGGTGAGCGTCGCCAGCAACTAGGGCCAAGCGCCAGCTTCAGCCCATGCTGTCCTGCGGGCTGACCACCCGCTCAACAAGGACGTCCACCTCCATGCCCAGATAGTCTTCCTTGCGGCCCACAAAGGTGCCCGAAATGGGAATGGCCTGGCGCGGTGCGCGGGCGACGCCGACGCGGATCAGGTCGCGCGTGCCGATAATCCCATTGGTGGGGTCGAACTCGACCCAGCCGGCGCCGGGCAGAAAGATCTGGCACCAGGCATGGGTCGCTCCGCCGCCGCGATGCTGGCCGGTGTCGCGGGCGGGGGAATAAAGGTAACCGGTGACAAAGCGGGCGGCGAGACCAAGCGAACGGGCGGCCTCGATCATCAGGAGAGCAAAGTCCCGGCATGTGCCCTGCCGCTTGGCCAGCGTTTCACCCGGCCTTTGCGTGCCCGGATCGTGGCGGCGGAGATAACGGAAGCTTTCCTTGATCCCCAGCGTCATGGTGGCGAGGAGATGCCCCGTCGTGGTGACGCCGCGCGGATCAAGGAACCGGCGGGCCCAGGCGTCCACTTCGCTTTCCTCGGGATATTGCCGGCGCAGGTTCGGCGCCAGATCGATGGCATCCACATCGCCATAATCAAAGGGATAGGTCTCCGCCCGCTTCTCGATCTCGAAAGGCGGCGTCAGTTCCGGCGTATGATCAAGAACCATGGACGCAACAATGCGCAGGGTTTCAGCGGGCTGTTCGAAGCTGGCAATGGCAATGCCGTTGCCGAACACATCGTGGAGCCAGCGCACCGACGCGGGCTTTGGATCGATGGCGAGGCTAAACGATTCCAGCGTCTGTTCCATGCTGTCGCGCGGGCGCAGCAGCATGCGATGCTCGCCGAAGGCAACGGCGCGCCCATAGCGGTAAACCGTTTCGTGCCGCACCTGGAGCAGGGTCACGAAACAACCGTGATCTTGTCGGCAGCCCGGGTGATGCCGGTGTAAAGCCAGCGCGCACGCTCCTCGCGGAACACGAAGCTTTCGTCAAACAGGTACACATTGTCCCATTGCGAGCCCTGCGCCTTGTGGACCGTGAGGCAATAGCCAAAGGTGAACTCGTCGAACTGGCGGCGTTCGGGCCAGCTCATGGCATCTTCCTCGCCCGAAAAGAATGCCTTGTGGGTCAGCACGCGAGCCTCGCCCTTGCCCTCGTCGGCGCCCAGGAGCAGGCTCCACTTGCCATTGGAGCGCTTCTTGGTTTCGGTGACGATCCAGATCTGCCCGTTAAGGAGCTTCTTGCGCGGATTGTTGCGCAGGCACACCATGCGGTCGCCCTCCACCGGTTCGTGAAAGGGAAGGCCTTTGAGCTCGCGCAGGCGGTCATTGTATTGCAGGCGCGTCTTGTTGCGGCCCACCAGCACCTGATCGGCCTCGAGCACGGCATTGCGATCCACATGCTCGCGGCCCACGACGATGGACTCTCCATAGGAGCCGCGTTCGAGATAGCCGCCTTCGCGCACCTGCATGGAGAGGTGAATGATCGGGTTATCCGCCGCCTGACGGTGAATTTCGGTAAGCATGATGTCGGGCTCTTCGGCGGTGAAGAACCCGGCGCCCTGCACCGGCGGCAGCTGGAAGGGGTCGCCCAGCACCAGCACCTTGACCCCGAAGGAGAGAAGATCCTTGCCCAGCTGCTCGTCCACCATGGAGACCTCGTCGATGACGATCAGGTCCGCATCGGCGGCGGGCGACTCGTCATCGAGGACGAAGCGCGGCTCGCCCTCCTTTTCGCTGACCAGGGTATAGATCAGCGAATGGATGGTCTGGGCGCCCTTGCAGCCACGCTTGCGCATCACCAGCGCCGCCTTGCCGGTAAAGGCGGCATATTTGACGCTGCGGACGTCCTGGGCCAGATGGACGGCGAGGGTCGACTTGCCCGTGCCAGCCCAGCCGAACAGGCGAAACACCTGCGGACCGTTCTTGTCCTTGAGCCAGGCTGAAACAGCCTTGAGCGCAGCATCCTGCTGGGGCGACCAGGCGGGCATCAGCTGATCGTGGTCCTGACGCTGCCCACGCCTTCAATATGGCCTTCGATGAGGTCACCACGCACCACGGCGCCGACTCCGGCGGGGGTGCCGGTCATGATGATGTCGCCGGCCTTGAGCGCCACGAAACGACTGAGATAGGCGATGGTCTCAGGCACCGACCAGATCTGATCGGCGAGATCGCCCTTTTGCCGCTCGACGCCATTGACGCTGAGGCTGATGGCGCCTTTCGCGGGATGACCGATATTGGCAGCGGGCTCAAGCGTGCCCACTGGCGCGGAAAAGTCAAAACCCTTGGCCATTTCCCACGGCCGCCCTGTCTTCTTGTACTGGGCCTGGAGGTCGCGGCGGGTCATGTCGAGACCGGCGGCATAGCCATAGACGTGGTTGAGCGCGTCGCTTTCCG
>CAKTFF010000079.1 GCA_934553185.1 uncultured Devosia sp. | reverse complement strand
GTTTGTAACGCTAGCCTAGAAAGCAATTGCGGCAACAGCTGGTTCCCGCCCCCTGATCAATGCCTTGCAAACGGTAACACAAAAGCAAAAGCCCCGGCTCTGGGTCGGGGCTTCCGCGAGAATAGTGGTTTGGCCTAGTAACCGTCGGCGTTGTTGCCCACGAGGATTTCCCTTTTGCCGGCATGGTTGGCCTGGGAGATCACGCCTTCCTTTTCCATGCGCTCGATCAGGGTTGCCGCCTTGTTGTAGCCGACGCCGAGACGGCGCTGCACATAGGAGGTCGAGGCCTTCTTGTCGGTGAGAACGATGTGCACGGCCTTATCATAAAGGTCATCGCCCGACGCGCCAGCTCCGGCGCCGCCGAAGTCGCCGCTGTCCACATCGCCGCTGCCCTCGTCTTCTTCCTCGGTGATGGAATCGAGGTAATCGGGCGAGCCCTGCGACTTGAGATGGTTGACCACCGCTTCCACTTCGCTGTCCGCCACAAAGGGGCCGTGGAGGCGCTTGGTGCGGCCGCCCGAGGCCATATAGAGCATGTCGCCATTGCCCAGCAGTTGCTCGGCGCCCTGCTCGCCCAGAATGGTGCGCGAGTCGATTTTGCTCGTCACCATGAAGGAGATGCGGGTGGGGAAGTTGGCCTTGATCGTGCCGGTGATGACGTCGACGGACGGGCGCTGCGTTGCGGTAATGATATGGATGCCGGCGGCGCGGGCCATCTGCGCGAGACGCTGGATAGCGCCTTCGATGTCCTTGCCGGCCACCATCATCAAGTCGGCCATCTCGTCGACGATGACCACGATATAGGGCAATGGCTCGAGATCGAACTCCTCGCTCTCAAAGATCGCTTCGCCGGTTTCGCGGTCAAAGCCGGTCTGCACCGTGCGGGTGATGACTTCGCCCTTGGCCTTGGATTCGCCGACACGCTGGTTGAAGCCGTCGATGTTGCGCACGCCGATCTTGCTCATCTTGCGATAGCGATCTTCCATCTCGCGCACCGCCCATTTGAGCGCCACCACCGCTTTTTGCGGGTCGGTAACGACGGGGGTCAGCAGATGGGGGATGCCATCATAGATGCTGAGTTCAAGCATCTTGGGGTCAATCATGATCATGCGGCACTGCTCGGGCGTCATCTGGTAGAGCAGCGAGAGGATGAAGGTGTTGATACCAACCGATTTGCCCGAACCGGTGGTGCCGGCGATCAGCAAATGCGGCATGCGCGCGAGGTCGGCGATCACCGGTTCGCCGCCAATGGTCTTGCCCAGGCAGATGGGGAGCTTGCCCTTCATCTTCTCGAAGTCGGACGAGGCCAGCATCTCACGGAAGTAAACGGTTTCGCGATTGGTGTTGGGCAGTTCGATGCCAATGGCATTGCGCCCCGGCACCACGGCAACGCGGGCGGAAATGGCCGACATGGAGCGGGCGATATCGTCGGCGAGGGAAATGACGCGCGAGGACTTGATGCCGGGCGCTGGCTCAAGCTCGAACAGGGTCACGACCGGGCCGGGGCGGACATTGATGATGTCGCCCTTGACGCCAAAGTCCTGCAGCACTTCCTCGAGCTTGCGCGCCATGGCTTCGAGGCGTTCGGGCGCATGCTCGGGCGAAGGACCAAGATGCTTGGGCTCGCTCAGCAGCGTCAGCGGCGGCAGCTCGAAGCCGCCTGGCTCGTCAAGGAACGAGGCCTGTGCTTCGCGGGTAATGCGCTGGCCGGGAGCTGGACGCGGTGCAGGTGCGGCAACGCGCGGCTTGGCAGGATCGATGGGGTGAAAGCGCGAGTCGCCGCGCTGCTGGTGGTTGACCGGCGGCTGGGGCGCCATGTCCGGAACAAACGGAACATCGTCTTCCCCCTCGTCGGGATAATCGAGTTCGGTCTCGTCATAGCTGGGACGCGCATTGATGCGTGGGGAGATTTCTGGTTCCCCCTCGAACGGGGGCTCGACCTCAAATGCGGGCTCGGGAGCGGCATGGATGCGCCGTTGCGCTGGCGGTGCGAGCGTGGGCTCACGCGGCTCGAAAGTGGGTGCGGGGCCATCCAGGCTTGGCTCATGGTCATCGTCGCGCCAGCTGGCGCTTTCGGCCGTGCGGCGCTCGGCATGGCTGGCGCGGGCGCGGCGGAAAGCGGTGCGCAAGCTGTAGCCGGTATGGACCACGGCGCCGAGCACGATATCGACCAGCGGATTGGTTTCGCGTTCCTCTTCTTGCGCTGGAGCGGCTGCGCCCTTGCGGGTGGAAACGACATTGCGCGGGCCGGTCGGAACCGAGTTGCCCAGCCCCATGGCAATCCAGAAGGCGGCAAGTGCGGGAATCGCGATGATGATGGCAAAGAGCGCGGCGGTGACCGCCTGCGGCGCTTCCCCGGTTACGAGGCGCGCCAGCGCGGTGAAGCCATTGCCCACAAGACCGCCAAGGCCGGTTGGCAGGGGCCAGCTGGCCGGTAAGGCGACAAAAGACAGGACACCGGCAACCAGAATGGTGGCGGCGACCCAGCCAAGGACCCGAAGACCGAGCTTGGTCGGCATGCGACGGCGCAGAAAGGTCCAGCCCCAGAGCGCAGGCGGCACCAAGAGGGCAAGCGCGGCAAGGCCCAGGAACTGAAATAGCGTGTCGGCAATCACCGCGCCAGGATAGCCCAGCCAGTTGGCCGGGGTCTTGGTAGTCGCGTAGCTCAGGCTTGGATCATCCACGGACCAGGAGGCAAGGGCTGCCAAGCAAAGCCCAACCAACCCCACCAGCAGAATGCCTGCCAGCCGCACGGGAATGCGAATCGCCAGAGCCGGGGGCGGCACCGGCGCCGCCTTGACGGCAGCGCGAGAGCGCCCGGATACGGGGCGGATTTCGTCGAGGACGGGCGAGGGAGAACTGGGCATGGGAGAACTCAAACATTGCCCGGACTAGAGCCGGGTCCACATTGCCGATCATGGTATCGGGACGGGGTTAACCCAAGGCTAACCATGGCCGAGCACTCGGTTTAGCGACGCTGAAAGGGATCTGCTCCCTTCACCCTGGCGCAGAGCCCAGGCCGATCGGGGCTATGGCCTAAACCAAAAGACCCGCCTCCCTTGAGGGAGACGGGTCAGTTCTGCGCCGCTGCAAGGGGAGGAGCAGGGGGCGCCAGTGTTGATCGTGGAGTGCGGCCCGTGCGTTTTGCGAGTGGGAAGCCTCTGTGGCGGGCCAAGAGGGACACGAGCCGCACACCACGATCGACACTTCGAGAAGTCCGGAAGGGCAGATTGCTCCGATGGAGCGATCTGAAGCGAGAAGGCCATGAGAGCTATGCTCGAATGGCGAACCGGTGGCGGCGAACCGCCACCGGAAAGACTGCTTAGTTGTAGGCGCGCTCGCCGTGGCTCGACAGGTCGAGACCATCGCTTTCGCTCGATTCGACGACGCGGGCGCCGCCGAAGATTGCCTTAACAATATACATAGCGACCAGGGCCACGACGCCGGACCAGACGATGGCAATGGCAACGCCAGTCAGCTGGATCATGAACTGACCACCGATCGAGTAGGCGGCTGCGTCGCCCAGCGGATAGCCGCCAAGGCCGGGTGCCGCTACGATTGCGGTGCCGAGGGCACCGACAATGCCGCCGACGCCGTGGATGCCGAACACGTCGAGCGAGTCGTCATACTTGAGCATGGGCTTGAGGTTGACCACGGCCCAGAGGCACACGATGCCGGCCACGGCACCAAGGACAATGGCGCCACCGACACCGGCAAAACCGGCAGCCGGGGTGATGGCGACAAGGCCGGCGACAGCGCCAGACACCGCACCCAGGGTCGAGGAATGACCGCGGGTGATCTTTTCGCCAAGCGCCCAAGCCAGAGCGCCGGCAGCGGGGGCCAGAACGGTGTTGATCAGAGCAACGGCGGTCAGGGCATTGGCTTCAAGGTTGGAGCCGGCATTGAAGCCGAACCAGCCAAACCAGAGCAGGCCCGCACCAACATAGGTCCAAACGAGGTTATGCGGGGCGATCGGCTCGCGCAGGTAGCCCAGGCGTGGTCCGAGGACGATGGCTGCGACCAGAGCGGCAACACCGGAATTGATGTGAACCACCGTGCCGCCGGCAAAGTCGTATGCGCCCATGCCAAACAGCAGGCCCGGGCCGGCCCAGACCATGTGGGCCATGGGGATGTAGGAGAAGGTGAACCAGATGGCGAGGAAGGCCATCAGCGCGCCGAACTTCATGCGCTCGGCAATGCCGCCCACGATCAGCGTCGAGGTGATGCAGGCAAAGGTGAGCTGGAATACCACGAACACCATTTCAGGCAGTTCAAAGCCGGACGAGAAGGTGGCAGCGCGCGAATCAAGCGTGACGCCGGAGAGGAAGAACTTGGAAAAATCGCCGACGAAAGCAGAGAGGCCTCCTTCTGTCGGACCGGCAAAGGCCAGCGAGTAACCATAGGCTACCCAAAGGATGGCGATCATCGAGAAGCCGAGGAACACCTGGGTCAGAACGGAAAGAATGTTCTTGGCGCGCACCAGGCCACCATAAAACAGCGCCAAGCCAGGAATGGTCATGACGATGACGACCATGGTCGAGACCAGCATCCAGGCAACGTCGCCCTTGTCGACGACGGCGGCTGTTTCAGCGGCAGCATCGGCGACCGAGGCACCGGCTTCAGCCAGGGGCTGGGCAGCGTCCTGGGCAAAGGCCGGGAGCGCCAGAAGGAGAGAGGCAAGAGCTGCACTCCCCAGGATCTTTGTTGTTTTCACGATTGTTTCTCCCAAAACGCCTAAAGGGCAGAAGCGCCGGTTTCACCGGTGCGGATGCGGGTGACGGCCAAAAGATCAAGCACGAAGATTTTGCCGTCGCCGATACGGCCGGTCTGGGCCGAGTCGCGGATGGCGGTGCTGACCGCATCGGCAAGCGCGTCATCGACGGCGATCTCGATCTTGAGCTTGGGGAGGAAATGAACGGCATATTCCGTGCCGCGGTAGATTTCCGAATGCCCCTTCTGGCGCCCATAGCCCTTCACTTCAGTGACGGTCATGCCGTGCACGTCGAGCGAGTTGAGAGCCTGGCGAACCTCTTCGAGGCGTGATGGCTTTATTATTGCGATCACCAGTTTCATGTGTGCCCCTTTGCGTTTTTAGCGCGTGTCTGGAATAGCCAAGCAGACTCAAGCGGCGTGCCAGTTTGCCAAGGCCAAAATTGGCTATAAAAATCAACGGCTTTTGTACGGATGGACAAACCAGCGCTGCTTTGTTGGCAGCAGCTGCCTACTTAATGGGCGCCAGCGCCGGTGTTTGCCCAAGCTTTGTTCAACACCCGCGACCTTGCGCGCGCTTGCGCTTGGAGCGATCAGGGGCAAGATGGTCGACACAGGAGTTTTTCGATGAGCAAAGATCAAAGCTTCGACGTGCTGATCGTTGGCGGCGGCCCGGTGGGGCTGACGCTGGCACTGGCGCTGGTGCAATCAGTCAAGGGCATCCGGATCGGGCTGGTGGATCGGCGGCCGCTTTCGGTGCCACGCGACGCAAGGGCATCGGCCATTGCCGCTGGCGTGCGGCGCGTGTTTGCTGCGCTGGGCGTATGGGAAGAGATGCGCGAAGCCGCGCAGCCGATCACGGCCATGCGGATCACCGATTCAGGGCTCGGCGATCTTTCCCGGCCCTTGTTTCTCCAGTTCGATGGCGATGTGAGACCCGGCGAAAGCTTTGCCCATATGGTGCCCAACAGCGTGAGCGGGAAAGTGCTGCTCGAAGCGGTGGAGCCCCGGATCACCGTGATTGCGCCGGCAACCATCGCCGGCTTCAGCACAGACCCTAAAGCCGCTCGGCTCACCCTTGCGGATGGCAGCGCGCTCGAGGCCCCGTTGCTGGTTGCAGCCGATGGCGGGCAGTCCACGCTGCGGCAAATGGCGGGTATTGGCGTCCTTGGGCATGATTACGGCCAGACCGGTCTCGTCACCACGGTCAGCCACGACCTGCCCCATAATGGGGTCGCCTATGAGCATTTTCGCCCTCATGGCCCTTTTGCCAGCTTGCCACTGCCGGGCAATCGGTCGTCGCTGGTGTGGACCGAAAAACGTGAAGATGCGGCGCGCTTCCTCGCCATGGATAACAGCAGCCTCGCTGGAGAAATCGAGGCGGTGATGGGCTCGACGCTGGGGCGCGTGACGCTGGAGGAACAACTGTCCGGCTTTCCCCTGCGCCTTCAAATCGCGCGGGACTTCGTAGCGCCACGCTTCGCTTTGGTGGGCGATGCGGCCCACGTTATCCACCCCATTGCTGGACAGGGGCTCAATCTTGGCCTCAAGGACGTCGCGGCTCTGGCGGAAGCTGTGGTGGATGCCATCAGGCTGGGGCTCGATCATGGCAGCGACGCAGTGCTGGAGCGCTATCAGGGCTGGCGGCGCCTCGACACGACCGCCATGGCGGCAATGACCGATGGGCTCAACCGGCTGTTTTCCAACGATGTGGCGCCGGTCCGAGCCCTCCGCGACTTCGGCCTTGGGCTTGTGGATCGGACCGGGCCGGTGAAGGAAGCACTGATCCGGACGGCCTCGGGTGTGGGGAATGCTGGCCCCAAACTATTGCGGGGTCTGCCGATCTAGCCGCAGCGCGGGCCGCTGCACGTCCATGTACGGAGTAAGCACGAACTTGCCCAAGCACCTTGCTCGAACGTCACGCAAGGGTCTTTCGCCGCTAATGGCGGAACGGGTCAAGCCCGAGGTAAGCAATTGTGGGTGGGCAGCATCGTGCCACCCGTCCTCGGTGCAGAACAGCTAGCCGCCCAACTTTGGCAGCTTGCGCAAGGCGTCGGGATCGACGCTCCGCGCCTCGTCAAGACTGAGAAGCGGCACGCCTTTGTGGATGGGGAATGCTAGCCGCGCCGCCACTGAGATCAGTTCAGTGCGATCCTCCGACAGCGTCAACCGCGTCTTTGTCAGTGGGCAGACCAGCATGTCCAATGTGCTGCGGTCCACCACATGGCGCGGATCGATGGAGGGAACGCTGCTCATCGTCAGTTAAGCGGCGCGCCGCCACTGCTGCCGCCCCTCGCGATCTCGTATTCAGTCATGGCGATCAGCGTTTCGGCGCGCTGCTCCAGCGTTCCTGCTTCAAGCAGCACCTGCTTTTCGGCCGGCCCGTAAGGCCCGACCATGCAGCAGAAGTTCACCAGGTCTGCCGTACCGGTGCGCTCGATCTCTTCCCAATTGAGTTCGATGCTGGCGAACTCGGCATAGTCGCGCATCATCTTGACGAAACGGGCGCGGTCCACGGCCTCCTCGCCAAAGTTGCGGGTGAAGTCGGTGGCGAAATCCTCCGCCGAGACAATGGCCTGGCGATAAGGTGTCATTACCGTCAGTTCATGGGTCAGCCGAAAACGGGTGACGCCTTCAAGAATGATGAAGTAGCGCCCTTCCCCGCTCTCCTCGAAATGGGTCAGCCGGCCGAGGCATCCGATGGGCTGGAGCGGAGAGCGGCCCTTGGGGCTTTCTTCGCTCGTGTCCTCGGGCTGGATCAGGCCGATCAGGCGGTCGCCCCGGAGAGCGGCGTCCACCATTTCAATGTAGCGCGGCTCGAACACGTTGAGCGGGCGATGGGAGAACGGCAGCAGCAGCGCCCCTGCCAGGGGAAAGATCGGAACCGATTTGGGCAGGTCGGCCGCTGACGCGGGGCGCTTGAGCATGGGAAATCCTCAGGAAAACAGCGCAGCCGAGAGGAGACGGCGGCCCTTGGCGGTGGCAGGGTCCTTGGGACCCCAGGCTTCAAAGAACTCGAGGAGCTTCTTGCGCGCGGCATCCTCGTTCCAGCTGCGGTCGCGCTTGAAAATCGCGATCAGCGATTCGGCAGCCTCGAGACGATGGCCTTCTGCGTTAAGCGCCAGCGCCAGATCGAAGCGCGCCTGATGATCGTCCGGGTCGGCCTCGACTGCGGCCTGCAACGCAGCGGTTTCGCTGAGGTCGGCGGCTTCATCAAGCAGGCGCAGCGAGTTGCTGAGCGTGAGGTAAGCCTCGCCCTTGCGATCGGCCTCTCCGACCATGTCAAGCGTGGTGCGAGCCTGTTCGGCTTCGCCGGCAGCCATGTAGACTCCCGCCAGGCCGACAAGGGCAGGCGCGTGCTCGGGCTGGTGCTGGAGCACCATGCCAAAGATCTGCGCGGCCCGACCCAGGTCACCGGCGGTGAGTGCTTCTTCGGCCGCAGCGATCGCCTCAGCGATTTGCGCTTCCATAGAATCGGCCGGGGGTTGCGGTGCCGGAGCGGCAGCGATCACCTTGTCGGCAAAGCGGCGCACTTCGCC
>CAKTFF010000078.1 GCA_934553185.1 uncultured Devosia sp. | reverse complement strand
GGCACAGACCAGCGTACCAGAGCGTACTTGATGCAACGCCGCCGCGCCAAAGCTATCGCCATCGCCCAGGCCGAGACCGTTCGGTTCCGGATGACTTTGGCTGCCGGCTTGCTGCTGCTGCCCGCTGCGCTTCTGCTTCTTCTTACCAGCCCCTGATCACCGGCAGCTCGAACGAGCGGGTCGTCAGGGGAGCGCGCCACAACCGAACACTTCAAAATGTCCGGTCCAGCGAGCCTGTGCCTCGCGGCCGAGAGGAAAGATCAGAACATGTCTGTAGCCACCGACACCAATAAAGACCGCGTCTTTGTTTTCGACACCACGCTGCGCGATGGGGAACAATCCCCCGGCGCCACCATGACGCTGGAGGAAAAGCTCCAGGTTGCTGAAACGCTGGATGAGATGGGCGTCGACATTATCGAGGCCGGCTTCCCCATCGCCTCCAATGGCGACTTCGAAGCGGTTGTTGCGGTGGCCAAGCAGGTCAAGCGCGCCACTGTTGCCGGTCTGGCGCGCGCCATCTCGGCCGACATCGATCGCGCAGGCGAAGCGGTCCGCCATGCGCAGCGCGGCCGCATCCACACCTTTGTGTCGACCTCGCCCATTCATCTGGCCCACCAGATGAAAAAGACCGAGGACGAGGTGATCGAGATCATCGCGCGCACTGTCGCGCAGGCGCGCAACCTGGTCGACGATGTGGAATGGTCGGCAATGGATGCAACGCGGACGCCGCTCGAGTTCCTCAAGCGCTGCGTCGAAACAGCGATCAAGGCGGGTGCGACCACCATCAACCTGCCCGACACGGTGGGTTATGCCGTGCCCGATGAGCATGAACGCATGTTCCGGGACATCATCACGCAGGTCCCTGGCGCCGACAAGGCGATCTTTTCGGCTCATTGCCACAATGATCTGGGCCTCGCTGTCGCTAATTCGCTGGCAGCTGTACGCGGCGGCGCGCGGCAGGTGGAATGCACGATCAACGGGCTGGGCGAACGCGCGGGCAATGCGGCGCTTGAAGAGATCGTTATGGCGCTGCGCACACGCGGCGACGCGATGCCCTACCATACCGAAATCGAGACGACCCATCTCGCCCGCGCCAGCAGGATCGTATCGGCTGCCGCCAATTTCCCGGTGCAGTACAACAAGGCCATCGTCGGCAAGAACGCCTTTGCCCATGAGAGCGGCATCCATCAGGACGGCATGCTGAAAAATGCCGAGACCTACGAGATCATGACGCCCGCCAGCGTGGGTATCAAGGAAACCACCCTGGTGATGGGCAAGCATTCGGGCCGCGCGGCCTTCAAGGACAAGCTGCGCGAGCTTGGCTATGAACTCGGCGACAATGCCTTTCAGGAGGCCTTTGTCCGCTTCAAGGACCTGGCCGATCGCAAGAAGCATGTTTATGACGCCGATATCGTGGCGCTGGTTGATGACGAGGTTGGTTCGGTCGGCGACCGCATCAAGCTGGTCGACATGGAAGTGGTCAGCAAGACCGGCGGCGTGCACAAGGCAACCATGACCTTGAGCATTGACGGAGAGGAGACCGCGGTCACCTTCGAGGGAACAGGTTCGGTTGATGCCATCTTCAACGCCATCAAGCAGGGCGTCGGCCAGCAGCCGCATCTGGTGCTTTACGCGGTTGATGGGGTGACCGGCGGTACAGATGCGCAGGCCTCCGCCCATGTCCGTCTTGAAATGAATGGGCGCATTGTGTCAGGCAACGCGGCAGAACCCGACACGCTGGTGGCGTCGGCGCGCGCTTATCTCAATGCCTATAATCGCCTGCTGATCGATCGTGGTGCTTCGGCCCAGGGCGCAATGGCTGGCTAGACGCAAGCCAACCGGCCGGGCTCACCGCAGTCCGGCCAGCACTTCACCCAAAGCCTGATCCAGCAGCGTCCGATCCGCTTCCGTGCCGGCGCTGATGCGGATACAGCGGTTTAGCCCAGAGACGGCCGGCTTGCGCACAAACACGCCGTGCGTGGCCAAGCCGTCGAGAACGGCTTGGGCAAACGGTCCGTCGCGGCCGCAATCAACTGCCAAGAAATTGGTGGCTGTGGGCAGCGGCAGAAGGCCATGCCGCCGCACGATGGCCGCCGTGTCCTGCAGCGATGCCTGCACGGCTGTTAGCGCCTGTTGTAGAAAATCTTGATCCGCCAGCGCCGCGATGGCTGCCGATTGCGCGATGTTGTTGATGGCAAAGTGGTTGCGGATGCGGTTGAAGGCGGAAACGCTCTGCTTTTCACCAAGGACGTATCCGACCCGCGCTCCGGCCAGCCCATAGGCCTTGGAGAAGGTGCGCATGCGCAAGAGGTTTGGCCGGTCCAGGTCGAGCTTCGGCATTGTGCCGGCTGGAGCAAACTCACCATAAGCCTCGTCAAGGATGATCATTGTGGTGGGCGGCACGGCGTCGATGAAGCCCTCCACGGAAGCTGCGTCCCACCACGATCCCATTGGGTTGTCGGGATTGGCCAGGTAAACCATGGCTGCTTCCGTATCGCGCGCGGCGCGGGCCAACTCGCCTATGTTTTCACGGTCGCCAAGAAAGAGCACGGTGTGCAGGCGCGCGCCATAGCCAACCACATGATAGTTGAAGGTTGGATAGCCGCCTAAAGAGGTCACAACGGCGCTGCCGGGCGCGGCATAGAGCCGGATCGCCATGCCGAGGAGGGCGTCCACACCTTCGCCCGGCATGACGTTGAGCGGATCTATGCCGAGGTGGCGGGCAATGGCCAACCGCAGATCATGGTTTTCAGGGTCGCCATAGTGCCAGCTCTCCGCAGCCGCATTCTGCATGGCGGCGAGCACCGATGGAGCGGGACCGAACGGGTTCTCATTCGCCCCCATCCGGGCACGCAGTTTTGTCCCGCTGCGCCGCTCGATGTCTTCCGGACCAACAAAGGGAACGGCCTCGTCCAGCGCTGCAGCGATCGGGGAAAGTTCGGGGCGGAGCATTCGCTTTCGACTCGCTGGCGACCGGCTTTGCTCATTGTAACGAGGCTGGGAAGTGTTGGGCCAGCGGGAAGGAGGCATTCTTAGCGATACCGCTTTGATGGCTTCCGGCTTTTTGCACAGGCCGGCAAAGTGCCCACAGGCGCCACATGCCCGTGAACCGCGGCTGTCGGCGCAGGCGCGCAACCGTAGCAATTTGAAGTAAAGGCGATGCAGTCCTGCAAGTTCCGGGAAGGCATGGAGGCGCACCTTCACCCCGCGTCACCTTCGGCGCCTCCCCAATGATTCCTCAAAGGAGCTTCGCCATGCCGCCAACCTATGTCCTTGCCCGCGACCATCTGCAAAGGGCCGTGACCATCCTGCAGGGTGCAGACAGCCATTCCCGGCAGTTGCGCTACATCATCGAGCGCACGATCAGCCTGATGGACGAAACACGGCCGGAGCCTGTTATCCGCGCCAGCAATGTTCTTGATTTCTCCGAATTTCGGGCGCGGCGCTTCAGTTTCGACTAAGGCCCAGGCTCAGGCTGGCGGCGCGAAGCCGCCGGCGCCATCCACCACGGCTCGCAGCTTCTCCTGCAGCTCCGATCGCGCATCCCACCAGTCGCGGCTGCGCACGGAAACGCGCACCGCCAAAGTCATCGCCGATGCCGATAGGGCATCCACGAGGATTTCCGGCTGACTGGCGCCGCTGGCATATTGTGTCGACAGCCCTGCGGCGATCTTTGTGCGAGCGGCGGCCAGATCGGCGTTGCGCGGCAGGTCGAACTTGATCTCGACGATGCGTGAGGGTTCGCGGCTGTAGTTGATGATCTTGGCATTGCTCAGCTTAGAGTTGGGCGCGAACAGGAAAACGCCGTCTTGCGTGCGCAGCTGCGTGGCGAAGAGACCAACCTCCACCACCGTGCCCACAATTCCATCCGCATCGATGAAGTCGCCCACATTGAAGGGGCGCAGAAACAGCAGGAGGATGCCTGCGGCGATATTGGACAAGGTGCCCTGCAAGGCCAGGGCAATGGCAAGTCCGGCAGCGCCCAGCACGGCAAGGATCGATGCGGTTTCAACACCGAACTGTCCCAGCACGATGATGATGGTCACGAACAGGATGGCATAGCGCACGACCTGGCCGACCAGCGGCCCGATGGTCACGTCGCGCTTGAGCCGCTGCGACAGAAGCCGGGAGACATATTGCGATACGACGCGGGCGATGATCCAGCCGACAGCCAGCACAACAAGGGCGATCAGCATGGACCAGACATTGGCGATGATCCAGGCCGTGGAAATGCCCAGAAAGGCGGCGTCGTTCATGAGGGGCTCCGTTAGTCTATAGCGGGGAAAAGAATAGACCGCGCAAAAGGTTGCTCTTTCGCCGAGGCTCAGCTTCCCTTCTGTGTTTCAGGGCTTGGATTGGCGGGATCGGGGCCAACCGTAATGCCGACACTCTCCTGCGCTGTTTGGCTGAGAGCGAGCTTGAGGGCCAGCTTGGCTTCTTCGGTCAGCCCATAAAGCGCCGCCAGGTAGTCGCCGGTAGCGACCCAGGCCCGCAACTGCATGTTGACCGAGGCAGCCGAAAAGCTTTCCACCAGCACCGCCGGGGCAGGGTCGGCGAGTATGCGCGTGTCCCTGCCGGCGACGTCGAGCAGGGCGCGGCGCGCAACAGCGATATCAGCCGTGTCGGGCACGCTGACCACCACATCGATTCGACGCCGTGGCTCGCGGCTGTGATTGGTGATGGCCGAGGCCCAGAGCTTCTGATTGGGCGTAAAGATAAAGAGCCCGCTTGAAGAGCGCAGGCGGGTGCCGAACAGCCCGATCTCCACCACGACGCCGGCCACCCCATCACCCTGGATGAACTCGCCAATAGCAATGGGGCGCAGCCAGATCAGCATGATGCCTGCTGCAATATTGGCCAGTGTGCCTTGCAGAGCAAGCGCTATGGCAAGGCCGGCCGCGCCGAGGACTGCGAGGATGGACGCGTTGGAGACGCCCAGCAGGTTGAGCGCGGTCACGACCGCAAAAATGACGATGCCGTAGCGCGCCACTTGGGAAAGGAGCGGCGCAAAGTTCTTATCGACGCCATAGGCCAGCGGCAGGAGTCGAACAATGGCGCGCGAGGCCAGACCAGCCAGGTACCAGCCGGTCACGAGAATGGCTATCGCGGCAATCAGTGTGAGTGCATTGCTCGCCAGCCAGGCCAACGGAACAGCGAGAAAGTGGGGAAGTGTCATGCGCGCCCTAAGCTTGGCCAGGAATCCGGCGCCGGCACTTTAGCAAACAGATGGTGTGAGGAAAGTGTCACGAAGCGCTGGACAGCCAAGATTGCCTTTGCTAGAGAGGCGCCACTTTGGAAGCTCCGGCAAGGGGCGAGTAGCTCAGCTGGTAGAGCAGATGACTCTTAATCATCGGGTCCACGGTTCGAACCCGTGCTCGCCCACCAAAGTCCTTTGAAGGCTTCCCATTGGGAGCCTTCGACGTTTCAGCGCCCCGCGAAGATGTTGGCTAGTAGAAGTCGCTTGGGCGGCAAGACTTTGTGCTAGTTTTGCACCAAGTGCACTTTCCAGCACTCCATTGGCTCGCTATAGGGCAACTACCCTCCCTCTTAACGAGATCTTACCATGTTCGGCATCGACCCGAGTTTTCTGAGCTCGCTTGTTCAGGTCATCCTGATTGACCTTGTGCTGGCCGGCGACAATGCCGTCGTGATCGGCCTGGCCGCTGCTGGCCTCGCTTCGGATGTGCGGCGCAAGGCCATTTTGATCGGCATTCTTGCCGCAACACTGCTGCGCATCTTCTTTGCCCTGATCACCACCCAGTTGCTGGCGCTGGGCGGCGGGCTCTTGATCGCGGGTGGCGTGCTGCTGCTTTATGTCTGCTGGAAGATGTATCGCGAGCTGACGACCTCGCACAGCGAAGAGCACGAGGCGCAGGAAGCGCTCGAAAACGCCGACACCAATGCCGATGGCACCGTTGGTGGCAAGGCGCCGCGCAAGACCCTGCGCCAGGCGGTGATCCAGATCATCATTGCCGACGTGTCGATGTCGCTCGACAACGTGCTGGCCGTTGCCGGTGCCGCTGCGCATCACTTCGAGGCGCTGATCATCGGCCTGGCCTTGTCCGTGGTGATGATGGGCGTTGCCGCGACCTTTATCGCCGGTCTCCTCCATAAGCATCGCTGGATTGCCTGGGTTGGTCTCCTCATCATCCTGTTCGTGGCGCTCCGCATGACGCTTGAAGGCCTTGGCGCCTTTGTGGCGATCCCCGAAATCCCATTCGTTTACACGCCGCATGCGGTCAACACGGCTGCTGCAGCTGCGCATTAGCCTTTGGGTTACCACGGGCCCAAGTTTGCGGCATTTGCCGTGCCGCAATAGGGATTTGCTCACTTCCGGGGTCTAGTTTCCCGCTCAATAAATAGGAGCGGGAAACCACTATGTCCCTCACTGCCGAACGATTGGTCGACGCAAAAGCGGCCGAGCCACGCCAGGTCGTACGCACCACGGCCATCGGTGCGGTCCGGTTGCAGATGCAAGTGGTCGATGGCAGCGCGTGGGATGGCATCGTTGTCGGCTTCGACGAGGTTTGCCAGGAACAGCTGCATGCCTTTGCCGCCAAGCGCTGGCCATCGGTCAAGCAGGAGCCGGTGCTGTTCACCCTTGATGGGGTGGTGGTGGGCGGCGCATTGATCATGGTGCAGTCTCTGCCGTTCGGTCTTGCCCGGATCGCCGTGGCAAAATGGGCGCCCATGCTCAAGGATGTCCACCGCCCCGATGGTGAAGCCATCCATGCCGGGATGATCGAGGCCATGGTGGCCGAGTATGCCGACCGGCGCGGCTTTATGCTGTCCATCCTGCCGCGGGCTTCGATCGAGCCGATGAACGGTGAATACGAGCGGCTGATCGCCCGCGGCTTCAAGCGCGGCTCAGAGCTTGGCTTCCCCGACCGCTATATCGTCAATCTGCGCCTCGACGACGCCGCTCTGCGCAAGAGCTTCGGCCAGACCTGGCGGCGTCAGCTCAACAAGAGCGAAAAAGCAGGTCTCACCTTCGAGCATGCAGGGCCTGAGCAGATCGAGGCGTTCAATACGCTTTATGCGGCGATGACTGACCGCAAGCAGTTTACCGACCATTCGGCTTTCGAGACCGTTCCCGACCTTATGGCCATTGATGTGCCAGGTCTGCGTCCCGAGCTATTTTTCGTGCGCCACGAGGGCAAGCTGGTTTATGGCGCCATCATCTTCAAGGCCGGGGATCGTGCCGTTTACCTTTATGGGGCCAGCAACGACGAGGCGTTGCCACTGCGTGCCGGCTACTTCATGCATTGGCATGTGATCCGCTGGCTGCGGGACAATACCCAAGCCACTTGGTACGACCTGGGGGGCACCGATGGCTTTCAGGGCCTCCATCAGTTCAAGAAAGGCATGGTGGGCGACGCCGGCGTGATCCGCCCGGTGCCACCGGTTGCCAACTATGCCAGCAAGCCTATGGCCTTTATCTTCGGCGTAGGTGCCTTTGCCGCGCGTGACGCCGGCTATGCGCTCAAGCGCAAGGTGGATGGCTGGCGCAACCCCAAGACGAAGTCGACGCTGGTCAAATCAGGATCGGATGAGGCGGCTGAATGAGCCTCCATCGGCGCCTTGCGTCACAGTCCACCATCATCTTTGGGGCGCGTCTCGCCGGCGCCGGGCTGATCTTTGTTGTCCAGGCGCTGATTGCCCGCATCTGGGGCGCTGAACTGCTGGGCGAATATCTCGTTGTTATCGCCACGGTGAACCTGATCGCGGTGGTCATGCCGCTTGGTTTTCATACGGTGGGTACATATTTTGCCGCCGAGTATCGGGCGCGCGGCGAGCGGCAGCAGTTTGTGGTGTTCCTGGTCCGCTCCTATGGCCATGTGGTGGCCGCGCTGGCCCTGCTGCTGGTGCTGGGTGGGCCTGTGCTCGATCTGCTGGGGCAGCGAGAAAGCGTCATCGCGCAGCACTTGATACCGGTTGTGCTGCTCGCCTTCGGCACCGCGCTGGTCTACATTAATGGGGCATTGTTGGTTGGCCTCAAGCGGCCATTTGCCGGCTTTTTCGCTGATACCATGTTCCGCCCGATGATCGTTCTTGGGGCGTTTCTCGCCACCATGGGTTTTAGCGTGCCCGCTGATGGGTTCTCCGTAATGCTGTGGGCCATCGCCCTGGGCTATGTTGCCATTGCTCTTGTGCATTTCGGTTTTGTGGTAACCTCCATCAAGCGTATTCCCGATGGGGCGGCCTCGCGACCGTCCGAGCCGCGCCGCTGGTGGCGCTTCGCCTTGCCATGGGTGC
>CAKTFF010000077.1 GCA_934553185.1 uncultured Devosia sp. | reverse complement strand
CGATGAAGCGGATGTCGGGCAGTTGCTCGACCAGCAGCCGCTCCACATCCTGCTCGCGATTGGGCGCGGCGGTGACGGCGGCAAACAGGGTCGTGGGGTATTGATCAAGGACGCCGGGAGAGAAGGTGGCGAGGAAATCGATGCCGCCCTGCCAGGAATAATCGCGGAAGCTCGCGACCGTCACGGTCACCGGCTCGCCGAAAATGGTGAAGGTCAGCTCGTCGCCTAAGTCTACGCCGAGGCCACCGCGCAGGCTTTGGTGGAGGGAAACCAGGCCCGGGCCGCTATAGTCGGCGGGCCACCA
Source organism: uncultured Devosia sp. (assembly GCA_934553185.1). Lineage (GTDB taxonomy): Bacteria > Pseudomonadota > Alphaproteobacteria > Rhizobiales > Devosiaceae > Devosia. The sequence goes on along the minus strand of CAKTFF010000077.1, from coordinate 7,966 downwards.
TTCGCCAGCAACCAGGCGCGAGGAGGCGGGCATTTCGCTGCGGAAGGTAAGGGGCACTTCGCCGCCCAGCAGAAAGGTCGCCTCGGGGCCGCGGGTGCGCACTTCGGCCGTCGGCTGGCCGTCGATGGCGCTGAGTTCGCCGCGCAGCATGGGGGTGGCGACAAAGGCGGTAATGCCGCTTTCCCCTTGGAGGGCCTCAAGGCTCTCGACCTCGTCGGGGAACAGATCGGATGCCACGAGGGAGGGCACATCAAAGGCCGAGGCCCCGAGAAATTCCTGGCGCATATTGGCCTGAAGGAGCAGCACGACGATCAGCATGGCCAGCGCCATGCCGGCTGAGACCACGACCGAGGCGGCATTCTGCCCGGCGCCGGAAATGGCGCGCAGGGCATCGCGCAGGGTGGCAAAGCGCGGCTCGGGCAGGCGGCGCAGCCCGGCCTGGATGGCGCGGATAAAAAGTTCAAAGAGGATGGCGGCAACGGCGCTGGCAAGGCCAAAGGCGGCTACCAGCATCCAGTCGCCAGTCATCAGCCAGGCGAGCACGAAAAAGGCGATGGCGGCGGCGAGCAGCGGCAGCGATTGCCACGAGCTGAACAGGGCCCGCCAATCGAGCGGCGGCGCGGCAAGGCCCTTGGAGCGGAACAGGAGAAGGGGGCGAATGGTCTGCGATTGCTGGAGCGGCAGGTAAGCAAAGGCAAAGGCAGTGACGAGACCGGCGGCAGCCGCAACAAGCAGCGGCTGGGGATGAAGGCTCGGCGTCAGCGCGATGCCCACCGCACTGCCGATGGCGGGCAGAAGCAGATAAGCGCCGCCGCCGCCGAGCAGGAGCCCCACGGCAACGCCGAACAAAGCGAGCGCGGCGACCTGGCTGAAGAAGTGGATGAAAATGCGCGAGCGGCCGGCGCCCATGGCGCGCAGTACGGCAACGACGCCGGCGCGTTCGCTGATATAGGCCTGCATGCCGGTCCAGACGCTGACGCCGCCGATCAGCAGCGAGCCGAGGCCGACGATAACGAGGAAGCGCATGAAGAGGTCATAGTAGCGCACCATGTCGCCCAGGCCATCGCGCGCGGAGCGGATGGTCCAGCCGGAACCACCGAAGGCGGCTTCGAGCTGGGGGCGGGCGGCGTCGGCGTCGCGGTCATTCAGGAGGAGCTTGTAGCGATACCAGCTGCCCAGGCCCGGCAGGGGCGAGGAGCGGTCCGAAACGGCGGCAAAGCCTTCGGTGGTGATAAGAGTGGTGAGGCCGAGGCGAAAGCCGCGTACGGCGCTGTCGGGCAGCTTGCCCAGGGTGCCACGGATCTCGAACGTGCCGCCGCCAAGGGAGAAACTGTCACCCACTTGGAGGTCGAGTTCGTCAAGCAGCAGCGGATCGACCAAGGCGCCAAAGGCATCGTCGCTGGGGGCGAGAAGCTCGGCAACGGTGGTGCCGCCGCTCAGTTGCGGGCTGGGAACGCGGCCGAGCAGGGGATAAAGGCTGCCGACGGCGGAGAGGTCGACGAAGGCGTCGCCGGAAGCCGATTCGGCGCGCACATTGGTGTCGATGCTGCCCCCGACCGTGCCGAAGGCTTCCATGGCGGCCAGTTCCTCGGGCGTAGCGAGGCGATCGGCGCGCGAGAGTTCAAGATCGCCGCCCATGATTTCAGCGGCGCCATTGTCGAGCGCCTGGGTGATGCTGGCGCCCACGGAGTTGACGCCGGCGATCAGGGCCGTGCCGACCGCCAGGCACACAACCAGCAGCACGAAGCGGCGCAGGTCGCCGCGCATGTCGAGCAGGCCGGTGCGAACAGCCGCCAGAACCGAACCCATCAGCGTGCCACCGTGGTTTCGGTGAGCTCGCCATCGGTCATGGTGAAAACGCGGTCGGCGCGTTCGGCCAGAAGCGGATCGTGGGTGATCAGCACCACGGCGGTATGTTGCTGGCGGGCGAGGCCGAACATCAATTCGACGACGCGGGCGCCGGTGGTGTGATCGAGATTGCCGGTGGGTTCGTCGGCAAGAAGAAGGGGCGGATTGGCGATCATGGCGCGGGCGAGGCCCACGCGCTGCTGCTCGCCGCCCGACAGCGCCGAGGGACGGTGGTGGAGCCGGTCGCCCAGACCCACCGACGCCAAGGCGGCGCCGGCACGTTCGCGCACTTCGGAGCGGCCAAGCTTTGGCTGGGCGATTTCGAGCGCAAGCCCGACATTGTCGGCGGCGGTCAGCGAGGGAATGAGGTGAAAGCTCTGAAAGACGATGCCCATGGTGCGGCGGCGGAAGCGGGCGAGTTCATCCTCGTTGAGGGCGCCGAGGTCTTCGCCGTTGACCGCGACCGTGCCGCCGGTGGCGCGTTCGAGACCGGCCAGCAGCATCAGCATGGAGGTCTTGCCGCTGCCCGATGGGCCGACAATGGCAACCACTTGCGCGGGTGCGACGCGTAGCGAAACCTTGCGCAGGATGTGGAGCGGTCGTCCGGCTACCGGGAGGGTGTAGTCGACGTCCCGGGCATCAACGATCGGCGCGTCGCTTGTTATCACGAGAACTTTTCCCCCAGAATGACGTTTGGGCTGCGCAAGAGCCCTCCGAGGTTCTATAGCCAACAGCCTGGCCAATTACATAACATTGGTGTCAGGTGTGCCAGAAATTTACTAGCTTCAGCGTATCTGCAAGGGCAGTCATCAACAGAAACTGCTGCCTAGATGCAGGTGAGGGGTGTTAACGCATGAAAACTTGGTTCAAGACCATCGCGGCTTTTGCGATGATGTCGCTTTCTGTTTCGGTGCCTGCGCAGGCCGGAGACGCCGAAGTGGCGCTGCTGGCGTCCTATGTCGGTAACTGGCAGGGGCAGGGCGCCTTGGTGGGCGGGGATGAAGACGAGCCCTTCCGCTGCCGTCTCGCCATTGCTACGGGCAATCAGGGCAAGATCAACTATACCGGCCGCTGCACGCTGGTGAATGCAACGCTCTCGATCAGCGGCACCATCGCCTATATCGACGAGCAGGAGCGCTATGAAGCGGCCATGAGCTCCAATGCGGGCTTTACCGGCCTTGCCATCGGCAAGATCAATGGCGACCGCATCAGCTTCGACCTCAGGGAACGCCAGAAGGACCGCAGCGGCAGCGACGTGCGCATCGGCTCGCGTATTCTCCTCAGCGATGGCGACATCACGGTCAATTTCGAGGTCGAGTTCAACGACTCGGGCGAAGTGCTGACCGCTTCGGTGCCGTTCAGCCGCTAAGGGTGGCCGTATAGGCTTATGAAGCGCTCCTTCCGTTTGCGGGAGGGGCGCTTCTTTGTCTTCACCTACTGGGTGGCTCGTGCACGTAAGGGCGGAAGGCGTTGTTTGTTGATTGCCATTGCGTGCTAACATCCATCCTGTCGAAGGAAGGAAGCGCGCATTGACCGATACCGGGTTTCAAGCCAATGGCGAGACCATGGCATTGCGGGTGGTGGAGGCACTGCGCGACGAGATCGTCAGCATGGCGCTCAAGCCCGGCGATGCGATCTCGGAAAGCGATATTGCCGGACGCTATGGCGTGTCGCGCCAGCCGGTGCGCGAGGCGTTTATCCGGCTGGCGCAGCAAGGACTGCTGCTGATCCGGCCCAAGCGGGCCACGGTGGTGAAAAAGATTTCGCCCGAAGGCGTGCGGCAATCGCGCTTTATTCGGGAGTCGATCGAAGTCGAGATCATCCGCCGGCTTGCGGCCGATCCGGGCGGAGCGGCTGATGAATTGGTATCCATGATCGATGAACAGGAGGCGGCGCAGGACGACAGCCGACGGTTCCACACGCTGGATGAGCTGTTCCACCGGACGCTGGCGCGGCTGGCGGGGGCGGAATATGCCTGGCAGCTGATCGACGACCACAAGATGCAGCTCGACCGGGTGCGGTACCTGACGCTGGGCGTGTCCTCGGCGCGCCGGGCCATCGCCGAGCACCGCATTATTGCCGAAGCTGTGGGCAGGGCAGACCCGCATGCCGCCGAGGCAGCGATGCGGGCCCATCTTGGCCGGGCTGAACTGCTGCTCAGCCAGACCATCGCCGATTACCCCGATTACTTCGGGTCGTAAGCCGGCGTCACAAGGCGTGATTAGTCGGCCAGCGCTTCGGCATAGCGGTCGGAGACTTCGCTCCAGTCGACCACGTCCCACCAGTTGGTGAGGTATTCGGCGCGGCGATTGTTGTAGGTCAGGTAATAGGCGTGCTCCCACACGTCATTGCCGATCACCGGCGTGCCCTGCACTTCGGCAACGTCCATCAGAGGATTGTCCTGGTTGGGCGTCGTGGTGATTTCCAGTTCGTCCGCTTCGTTGACGATCAGCCAGACCCAACCCGAGCCGAAGCGGGCCGCACCGGCTTCCTCGAAAGCGGTCTTGAACTCATCCATGGAGCCATAAACGCTCTCGATGGCAGCGGTCAGGTCTGCGCTGGGCTCGCCACGCTCGGCCTCGGGCGCCATGATCTGCCAGAAGAAGGTGTGGTTCCAGTGTCCACCGGCGCTGTTGCGAACAGCCGTCGGCTGGGTGCCTGCCGTGGCGACGAGTTCCTCAACGGTTGCGCCTTCGGCAATGTCGCCGCGTTCAGCTGCCGCGTTGAGATTATCAACAAAGCTCTGGTGGTGCTTGCTGTGATGCAGTTCCATGGTTTCCGCGTCGATCACCGGCTCCAGAGCGTCATAGTCGTATCCGAGCTCGGGCAAGGTGAAGGGTTGCGCGGGTGCGGCAGCGTCTTGGGCAAACACGGGCAGCGGGGCCAGCACGAGGGCAGCGGCCATTATGGGTCGCGAAAGGACATGCATCGGGTTGCTCTCCAGATTGGTAGGGGGACAAAGATGGAACGGCAGGGGACTTGGTCGGTTCCTCCCCGGCAGGTAACGCTAAGGGGAGCCGGCCTTCGCCCCCAAGCCGACAGGCGCACCAATGGAGAACGAAGATGAAAACACGGCGACTGGGCAAGACGGGTTATGAGGTCAGCGAGATCGGGCTGGGCTGCTGGCAGCTGGGCGGGGATTTCGGCCCGGTGGGCGACGAAACGGCCAGTGCGATCCTCGATGCCGCGAATGGGGCCGGCGTTTCCTTCTGGGACACGGCCGATGTGTATGGCGGCGGTTTGAGCGAGACGCGTATCGGCGCCCACAGCAAGAACGCCGATGTTCATGTGGCCACCAAGCTTGGCCGGGGCGCCGGGCTGTTTCCCGACAACTATTCGCTTGAGGGCATCCGCGCGAGCCTTCAGGCGTCGGCGCAGCGGCTGAGGGTTGCGACGCTGGACCTGGCGCAGCTCCATTGCGTGCCTCCAGACGTGCTGCGGGACGGACGCATCTTTGGGTGGATGGATCAGCTCAAGGAGGAGGGGCTGGTGCGGCACTGGGGCGCGAGCGTCGAAACCATTGAAGAGGGCATGATCTGCCTCGAGCAGCCGGGCTGCGCGACGCTGCAGATCATCTTCAATCTGTTCCGTCAGGATGCGGCGAAGGACCTGCTGCCCAGGGCGGCGGCGCAGGATGTCGGCATCATCGTGCGGCTGCCGCTGGCCAGTGGGCTCCTGAGCGGCAAGTTCGACAAGACGACGCGCTTTGATCCATCCGACCACCGCAACTTCAATGCCGACGGCAAGGCGTTTTCGGTGGGCGAGACCTTTTCGGGCATTCCGTTCGAGCGCGGCGTGGAGCTGGTGGGCGAGCTGCGGGGGCTGGCGCCGCAGGCGATGCCCATGAGCCAGTTCGCCCTGCGCTGGATCCTCGATCATCCCGAAGTGTCGACCATTATCGCGGGCGTCAGCAAGCCCGAGCAGCTGGCTGACAATGTCGCGGCGAGTGAGCAAAAGCCGCTGTTCCCGGCGCTGATGGGGCGGCTGGAAGAGTGGTACGAAAAGGACGTGAAGCCCTCCATTCGCGGCGGGGTTTAGCGGATCTGCCCGTCTCCCCTTGAGGGAGAAGGTGCCCGAAGGGCGGATGAGGGGTCGCTTCCTGTATCTGGCATAGGAAGGCGCAGCACCCCTCACCCGGTTTCGTCCGCTGAACGCGGACAAAACCACCCTCTCCCTCAAGGGGGAAGGGTTGAACCTGGATGCACTGTTCGCGCCCCCTAGCTTATCCCATCCGCTCTCCCTACCTTGAGAACTGAAGCCAATCTTTTGAGTAGCCCCATGTCCCTGCACCCTGCCTTCGACCTTGTCCGTGACGAACATATCGCGGAGGCCAATTCGCAGGCGCAGCTGTTTCGGCACCGCAAGACCGGGGCGGAGGTGCTTAGCCTCCTCAATGACGACGAGAACAAGGTGTTCGGCATCACCTTCAAGACGCCGCCGGACGACTCGACGGGCGTGGCGCACATCCTTGAGCATTCTGTGTTGTGCGGGTCGCGCAAATATCCGGTCAAGAAGCCGTTTGTGGAGCTGATCAAGGGATCGCTCAACACGTTCCTCAACGCCATGACCTTTCCGGACAAGACCGCTTATCCGGTGGCGTCGCAGAATCTCAAAGACTTCTACAACCTGGTGGACGTTTATCTCGACGCGGTGTTTTTCCCGCTGATCAGCGAGGACACGTTCCGCCAGGAAGGCTGGCATTACGAGCTCGACGAGCCGGGCGCGCCGCTGGTCTACAAGGGCGTGGTGTTCAACGAGATGAAGGGCGTGTTTTCTTCGCCCGACGCGGTGATGCGCGACCTGGCGCAGCGCTCGCTTTACCCCGACACCACCTATGGCAAGAGTTCGGGCGGCGATCCCAAGGCCATTCCCGAGCTGACGTACCAGCAGTTCAAGGGATTTCACGAACGGTTCTACCATCCGAGCAATACCCGCGCCTTCTTTTCGGGCGATGATGACGCTGCGCAGCGCCTCGCCATTCTCGACGAATATTTCTCCCAGTTCGAGCGGCAGCCGGTCGATGCCGAAGTGGCGTTGCAGCCCCGGTTCAACGCGCCAAGGCAGGTTTCGGGCACCTATGCCGGCACGGTGGACGAAGGCAAAGCGCGCGACGGCATGGTGTCGGTCAACTGGATGATCGACCCGCCGGCCGACCGGACCGAAGCGCTGTCGCATGGCATGCTGAGCTATCTGCTTGCCGGCAATCCGGCCTCGCCCTTGCGCAAGGCGCTGACCGAGTCCGGGCTGGGGGAGGGCATGACCGGGGGCGGCATCGGCTCCGGCCTGCGCCAGCCCATGGCGAGCTTTGGCATGAAGGGCATCGACCCCGCTGACGCGCCAAAGGTGGAAGCGCTGATCCTCGAGACGCTGGGCGACATCGCCCGTACGGGGTTCCCCGCAGAGCAGCTGGAAGCGGCGGCCAACACATTCGAGTTTTCCCTGCGCGAAAACAATACCGGCTCCTATCCAAGGGGCATGGTTTATATGTTCAACGCCCTGGGCAACTGGCTCCATGACGGCGATCCCCTGGCGGCGCTGCATTTCGAGGATGCGCTTGCCGCGCTGAAGCAAAAGGCCGGCGAGGGGCACTTCGCCCGTAAGATCACCCGCCTGTTCCTCGACAATACCCACCGCACCACGGTGACTTTGCGCGCCGACCCCGAACAGGGCGCGCGCGAAGCGGCGCATGAGGCGCAGATTCTGGCCGATATGCGCGCCGGGATGGACGAGGCGGCGCTTGCCCGAACCGTGAGCGAAACCGAAAAGCTCAAGGCCTTGCAGGATGCGGTGGATGATCCGGCCATGCTGGCCAAGATCCCGACGCTGACGCTGGGCGACCTGCCGCGCGAAACGCGCACCGTGCCCATCGACATCGGGACGCTGGGCGATGTGCGCCTGTTCCGCCACGATCTGCCGACGCTTGGCATCATCTATCTCGATCTCGGCTTTGATCTTCATGTGCTGGACCGGGAGTTGCTGCCCTATCTGCCCCTGTTCGGGCGGGCGCTGCTGCAGACCGGCACGGCCAAGGAAGACTTTGTGTCGCTGACGCAGCGCATTGGCCGCTCCACCGGCGGCATCGCGCAGCATCGCGGCCTTTCGGCACGTCAGGGCAGTG
>CAKTFF010000076.1 GCA_934553185.1 uncultured Devosia sp. | reverse complement strand
GTCATCGGTCTTGGCGGCCACGATGGCGTCGATGCCGCCTTGGATGGAAAGCTCCGAGAGAGTCGCGCCCTGGACCTCGCCAAGCGTGACGCCGTTGCCCGAAATGGATTCAACCAAGGCCGTGTTGATAGCCAGGTTGCGGACATCGTTCGCGGTGATGCCATTTGTGCCGCCGTCGATGGACAGCGTGGAGATGGACACGCCGGTAACATCGTTCAGGGCAATGCCGGTGCCGGACACCCGCGAAATGGCTGCCTTATCGATTTGAAGGTTGCGCGTTCCATTGGCGACTATGGCATTGGTGGCACCATTGATGGATAGGGCAGAGATCGTCGCGCCGGACACATCGGCTAACGTTACGGCGTTGCCAGACGCGCTCGAGATATCAATGGCTTCGAGATTGATGTCGCTGACCTTGTTGGCCACGATGGCGTTGTTGCCACCGATGATCGAGAGGGTGGACACGGTGTTGCCATCTGCGAGCACCAGCACATCCGGTGTCAGCGGCGCTCTGAGCGAAATGGTGGAGGCCCCGGCGCCTGCCACCCCGCCGCGCAGGGTCGTGCGGTCGCCAGGGTTCTGATAGCGAATATGCCTGCCGCCTGCCGTGGTGAGGTCAACCACGCCACCGCCACCGATGAGGATCTGATCCTTCATCATTGTGATCGCATTATCCAGCTCGATCTCGCCGGAGGCCAGAACGATGGCGCCTTCGCCAGCCGCAGCTATACGGCGGTTGAGATCTGCTGCTGAGCCATCCTCGGCAGAAATCTGCACCACACGGCTTGAGCCGGAGGCACCAAGAGCCAGTTCGTCGTCACCAAGCGCACCCGAGCGGGTTTGGATCGTGCGATCGCGCTCGACACGCTGGAACAGCGGTGCGGTGACTTCCTTTGCATCGGGCGTGCCGCCAATTGGAGCGGTAAAGCGGATATAGGCAGCGGCGGATAAATCCTGATTGCTGTCATAGCGCATGCCGCCGCCCAGCGAGATCGTACCGCCCGGAATGATTTGGGGATCGGTGGCGAACGTCATTTCGGACCGCAGGGTAAGACCGCTTACCGTCTCCGTGTAGTCAGACCCCTGCGTGAAGGCACCGGCATAAACCCTCCAGGAAGAGGCACTATCGGCCTCAAACACCGGCAAGCGCATGCCAACTTCGGCATCGGCACCATAAAGGGCAACTTCATAGCCTTGGTTGAAAACAAAATCTCCACCGGAAATACCGAAGGTGGAAAGGTCATCGACTTCGTTGGACGTGTCACCTGTCGGCGCATAGCCATTGACGCGAAATTCCCACTGATCGCTTAGCGCTTCAAGGCCAGCGGATAGCTGCCCATAGGTGAAGCCCCGGTCGGAATGGAGGAAGTCGAAATAGGCGTTGCCGCCCAGTACCCACTCGCCCACTTGCTGGCGCAAGCCACCGCCAAGCGACAGGCTGAAATCATCGCTGTCCGCATAGTCCAGCCAGCCATCGGCAAACACGACGGTACCGTCGCCCGTAACGAATGGCACGAAAACGCCGCCGCTTGCGCCAAGCTGTTCGGCTGCGTTCAACTGCAGTTCAAGGCGTGGCGTGGTTTGCTGAGCATAGGAGGAAACAGGCGCGAGCGCGCCCAAGGCGGCCGCCAGGGCCAACCGGGAAGTGGTGTTCATGGTGATCTCGTAAAAAGTCCGGCGCACGAGACGACGCGCTATCCGGCATGGGCTGAGTAGATATTCTGACTGGTTGAGTCAAGTTTCTACTCACCTGCTTTTTGCTGATTTCTGGTGGGCAGGAAAACCGCGCGGAAGGTGCCGCAAAAAAGCAACAGCGCCCCCCCTGCAAGGAGACGCTGTTGCATGCTGCCAGGCATGAAGATCAGTTTTGTTTACGTCAAGGCGGAAACGATACAGGCAAACCTACGCCAGAACAGCCTTTAGTCGCTCTCGACGTCCGTAGAGCCCGTTGCGACGGTAGCGCCGTCTGCTCCGGTGACGGTGACATCGACTTGCGAGATGATGTGCTCGGCCGCGACGGTTTGTTCGACTTCGATCTCAACGATCTGCTGGGTGCAGACTTCGCCAGTCGTGGTGACGGGAAAGGTGACCGACAGGGTGCCATCGACCACGTCGCCGACCTGGGCGGTCCCCACTTCGTCACAAGCGCCGCCGTCGAATTCGAACTCGATCTCGATCTGGGTGTCGCTGATACGGTCGGCGTCCAGATCATCAAGCTGACCGGCCTGCTGTGCGAAGGCCAGGCCGGAGGTTGAAAGGGCGATGGCGGCGGCAAAACCGATTGTGGCAAACTTCATGTCGTCATCCTTTGGTTCTTGTTACGAGGCACCAGCTAACGCCACAAAGAGGCAGGTCTGCGGCAGCAAGAGGTTGCAAGGGACGGCCTGACGCCGTATCGAGCCCCTAACCCTTTGCGCAGCCCTTGCCACGCCCTACCTTTGCGTCGCCTGCCCTGCCCTTTCCAGATTGCTCGATCATGCTGACCATCACCAACCTGACCTATCGTATTCAGGGCCGCGAATTGTTCGAGGACGCTTCGGTCGTGGTGCCCACCGGTTCCAAGACCGGGTTCGTGGGCAAGAACGGCACCGGCAAAACGACGCTGTTTCACCTGATCCAAGGTGATATCGGCGCGGACTCGGGCTCGATGGAGCTCAACAAGAAGGCGCGGATCGGCGCGGTGGCGCAGGAAGCGCCAGCTGGCGAAGAGAGCGTTCTCGATGTGGTGCTGGCGGCCGACAAGGAACGCACGGCGCTGATGGCGGAGGCCGAGACGGCGAGCGACCCCGACCGGATCAGCGAGATCTATACGCGGCTGGCCGATATCGATGCGTATTCGGCCGAGGCGCGCGCCTCCTCCATCCTCAAGGGTCTCGGCTTCGAGCAGGACCGGCAGAATGCGCCGACGCGTGAACTGTCAGGCGGCTGGCGCATGCGCGTGGCGCTCGCGGGCGTTTTGTTCTCCCAGCCCGACCTGCTGCTGCTTGACGAGCCGACCAACTACCTCGATCTCGAGGGCACGCTGTGGCTGGAAAAGTATCTGGCCACCTACCCTTACACCGTTTTCATGATCAGCCACGATCGCGACCTGCTCAACAAGTCGGTCAACTCGATCATCCATCTCGAGCATCGCAAGCTGACCTTCTACAAGGGCAATTACGACACGTTCGAAACCACGCGCCGCATGCAGATGGAGCTCAACAACAAGAGCCGCGACAAGGCGCTGGACCAGGTGGCGCACCTACAAAAATTCGTGGACCGGTTCCGTGCCAAGGCTACCAAGGCCAAGCAGGCTCAGTCGCGCATGAAGATGATCGAAAAGCTCAAGCCGCCTGCGGCCATGTTCGACGAATATGCGGCGCCTTTCACCTTCCAGCAGCCCAAGGCGGAAGCGGCAACGCCCATGCTGACGCTGGATGGCGTTTCGGCGGGCTATGGCGACAAGACGATCCTGCGCAACATCAACATGCGCATCGACCCCGATGACCGCATTGCCTTGATCGGCGTCAACGGCAACGGCAAGTCTACCTTTGCCAAGCTCCTGGCCGGGGACATCGAGCCGATGGGCGGGCAATTGCGCAAGGGCAAGAAGCTCGAGATCGCTCATTTCGCTCAGCACCAGATGGATAAGCTCCGGCCCGAATGGACGCCGTTCGAGCATGTGGTGGACATGATGCCCACCGACAGCGAAGCGCGTCGGCGATCGCGGCTGTCGCAGATGGGGCTGACCAAGTCGCGCATGGACACCAAGGCCAAGAACCTTTCAGGTGGCGAACGCGCTCGTCTCCTGATGGGGCTGATTACCTTTGGTGGGCCGGGCATGATGATCCTCGACGAGCCCACCAACCACCTCGACATCGATTCGCGCGATGCGCTGGTGCATGCCCTTAACGACTATGAGGGCGCGGTGCTGATCATTTCGCACGATCGCCACCTCATCGAAGCCACCTGCGATACCCTTTGGATCGCCGAAGGCGGCACGATCCGCGAGCTGGACGAGGATCTCGACAGCTATCAGCGCTCTATCACCTCCACCAAGGAAGGCAAAAACAGCAACGCAGCCCAGTCCAAAGGCGACCGCAAGGCCAGCAAGGCGGAGGCCGCCGCGCGCCGCGCCGAGGTCGCCCCACTCAAGTCGTCCATTAAGGATGCGGAAACCAAGATGGGCCGTTTGAAGGTGGAAATCGGCAAAATCGATGCGCAGCTCGAAGACCCCAAAGTCTACAACGGCGCTCCCGACCGGCTGATTGCCCTGGGCAAGGACAAGGCGCGCTTCAGCGCCGATCTCGAAACCACCGAAGAGCAGTGGCTGGCGCTGAGCGCCGAGCTGGAGCAAGCGGAGCGCGCATGACCAAACTTGCCGCCAAAGACGTGATCTTTACCCTGGGGCTGGAGCGCCACCCCGAGGGCGGCTGGTATGCTCAAACGTTTGAGGATGACGATAAAGTCGATGGACGCGCCAGGTCGACGGCGATCTATTATCTGCTTGAAGCCGGGGATCGCTCGCATTGGCACCGCGTGGATGCGGCCGAGGTCTGGCACTTCTATGCCGGCGCCCCGCTCCATCTCCAGATTTCGGACGGAAACAGCGTCGAGCTGCACCGTCTGGGCGCTGATCTCCAGGCCGGCGAGCGGCCGCAGGTCGTGGTGCCGCCCGACGCTTGGCAGTCGGCAGAAAGCACCGGCGCCTGGACGCTGGTGGGGTGCACGGTCGCGCCGGGTTTCCGCTTTTCCGGGTTCGAGCTGGCGGAAGAAGGCTGGTCACCCGTCCGCGATTAACTGCCCGCTGTCAGCGCTGTTGACAGCGCGGGAGCCTTCGCCTTTGCTGGCCCGGTCGTTTGAACGGGAAGTCCCTGATGCGCCGTCCTGCTCTCAGACTGATTGTCGCCCTGGCCATGGTGTTGGCGCTGCCGGTTGTGGCTGAGGCGCAGACCCTTTCCAAGACGCAGCAGCAGGATCTCCGCCGGTTCGCTTACAATAACAGCCTCTTCGTGCTGTATCATGAAGTGGCGCATCTGCTGTTCGATCAGCTCGAGCTGCCCATCATGGGCCGCGAAGAAGACGCTGCCGACAACATGGCGACCTGGACGCTCCTTAACAAGCAGACAGCCGAAGCCGACCGGGCGCTGGCCGATGCGGCGGAGGGCTGGATACTGTCGGGCATTGCCTATGACAGCGGCGGCCACGAAAGCGACTATGCGGCAGGGCATAGTCTGGACAAGCAACGCGCCTATCAGATCGTCTGCCTGATGGTGGGCAAGGATGAAGAAGCGTTCAGCACGATTGCCGACGAATACGAGATGGAAAACGAGCGGCAGGACAGCTGCTTCTGGGATTATTCCACCGTGGATCGGGCGCTCAAGGGCCTCCTGAGCGGACGCCCGGACCGCGAAGAAAGCGGCACCGAGGTCGTCGTGACCTATCATGATGCCAGCGGAGCCCTCGCTGCTGCGGCCGATGCCTTCAAATCAAGCGGCGTGTTCGACCAGGTGGCCGATGAGTTGCGCAACAATTACGCGCTTGAGCAAACCGTTGCCTTCAATGCCCAACGCTGCGGCGAGGCCAATGCTTATTACGATCCGCAAACGGTGGAAGTCATTTTCTGCTACGAGCTGATGCAGGACTATATGGACCTTTACGCCGCCAACATGCCCGAAGCCGTTCCGGTGGTGCCAGAAGGGAGCCATTCCGGCGCGGGGCGCGAGACCAGCAGTCTCTATTAAGCCCGGTTCTGTTCAGCTGAAGCCCACATAGCGGCCGGGACGGTGATTGGTGGCGATGATCATGTTGAGCACCAGCGCGCCCAGGATCGAATAGATCACCCGGTCGACAGGCAAAACAAAGAAGGCGGCCACCAGGATCACCGCATCGACCGCGAGCTGGAAATAGCCGGCGCGGATCCCGAAGTTTTCCTGCAGATACAGCGCCAGGATATTGATCCCGCCGACGCTGGCCTTGTGGCGGAACAGCGACAGAATACCCAGCCCCATCATGCCGCCGCCCACCAGAGCGGCAAACAGCGGATGGATGGAGGATATGTCGAGCCAGAGCGGAATATTGGCGGTGAAAAAGGAAACCAGCCCCACACAGGCAAAGGTCTTGATCGCGAAAGGCCAGCCCATGCGCAGCACGGCCAGAACATAAAACGGCAGGTTGATAAGGAAGAATAGCCAGCCGAAGCTGATGCCGGTCACGTATTGCAGCAGCAGCGCCAGTCCGGCGGAACTGCCTGTGGTCAGGGTGACTTCGGCATAAAAAACGATGCCGAGGGAAACCAGCATCGTGCCGATCAGCATGGCGAAGAGGTCTTCGTGCAGCCTGTGCCGGCTGGGCGTCGCGAGGTCCGGTGTCATGCCTTCTTGTTCCAGCGGCCATCGGGCTCCTGCTGCCAATAGGTCACGGCATTGCCATCGCGCAGCGCCCGCCAGGCCAGGCGCGCTTCGGCCACGGCGTCGGGATCGTGGCCGGAAAACATGTAAACCACGCGCTCATACCCCTCGGTGGAGCGGGGCACGGCGCCGTCCACGAAAAACCGCACTGTGGCGCCATTTGGGTTGTCCTCCCCCGTCGTGAGGATCACCGGCTGCATGGCGTCATTGTCTTCGCCCGCTAGCCCATGGGGCAGGAAACTGTCGTCGCGCCACGTCCAGAGGTGCAGATCGAGCGCCTCGGCGCGTTCCGCCGAGCCCACCTGCACCACGCTGCGCCAGCCGCGTTCGAGTGACTTTTCCAGCAAGGGCGGCAGCACGGCCTCAACCGGGCGCGGTTCGAGATGGTAGAACAGGACGTCGGTCATGGGCTCGCGGACGCTAGAAAAGTGGAGTGCCGTTGCCGGCAAGAAGAAAGATCGAGGCGCGGAGCGAACCGACGTCAGTCTCCACCGGAACGATCGTGCGCGTATAGCCCTCCCCCTCGAAGGCGTCGAGACGTTCCCAATGGCTGGGAAGATCGTCGCTCTCGAAGATCATGACGGGCACCCAATCGCTGGCACCATGGAGCACCAGCCCGGGGTAACCCGCAGCCGGGCCATGCTCAACCATGAAGCGGCGGCCCCGCACTCTTCCCGCGCTCCAATTGCCCCTCAAACCGTCGAGCTGGCCATGGTTGCTCTCGCCGGGCGAGAGCGTTCCATAGGTTGCAAGGCGGCAGAGCGCGCGGTCGGTCACTCGTAATAGTCTCGCACCAGCCGATCAAGCAGGGCCACGCCGAAGCCGGGCGCCCAGGAGGTGTTGATCTCGTTGGCGCTGACGCCAAAGGCAGTGCCGGCAATATCGAGGTGGGCCCAGGGCACGTTGTTGGTGAAGCGCTGCAAGAACTGAGCAGCGGTGATCGAGCCGGCCGGACGGCCCACCGAGTTGCGTATATCGGCGAACTTGGACTCGATCATCTTGTCATAGGCGGGCGCGAGCGGCATGCGCCAGAGCTTTTCGTCTACGGCAAGGCCGGCATTGAGCAGGCGGATGGCCAGTTCGTCATTGTTGGAGAACAGCCCGGCATGCTCGTGGCCGAGCGCAACGATGATGGCGCCGGTGAGGGTCGCCAGGTTGATCATGAACTGCGGCTTGAAGCGGTCCTGCGTGTACCAGAGCGCGTCGGCAAGCACGAGGCGGCCCTCGGCATCGGTGTTGATCACCTCGATCGTGGTGCCACTCATCGCCTTGACGATGTCGCCGGGGCGCACCGAGCCGCCCGAAGGCATGTTTTCAACAAGGCCGATGACCCCCACCACATTCACCGGCGCCTTGCGGGTCGCCAGCGCCAGCATCAGCCCGGCGACGGCCGCCGCGCCGCCCATATCGCCCTTCATGTCTTCCATGGAGCCAGCGGGCTTGATGGAGATGCCGCCGCTGTCGAACACCACGCCCTTGCCCACGAAGCCGAGCGGGGCGGTATCGGGATCGCCGCCGCGCCACTGCATGATCACGAGGCGTGCCGGCCGGTCGGAACCCTTGGCAACCGCCAGCAGGGAGCCCATGCCGAGTTGCTCAAGCGCTTCAGGCTCAAGAATTTCCACATCGACGCCAAGATCGGCCAGTTCGGCCGCCCGTTGGGCAAACTCGACGGGACCCAGCGTGTTGGCCGGCTCGTTGATCAGGTCACGCGCCAACAGGGTTCCGTCCACCACCGCGCCGCGATCGGCGATTGCCGCCTCTGCGGCCGGGGGATCGGCGACATGGAGCGTCACGGTGAGTGCGGGAGCGGCGTCGTCGCTCTTGGGCGTCTTGTACTTGTCGAAGCGATAATGCCGCAGGCGCAGGCCAGCAGCCAGTTCCGCAACCGCCTCTGCACGCGCACCCGGCTCGTCGATGATCACCGCAACGTCTGCTGCGCGCGATGCAGCGATCTTGGCGAGCAGCGAGCCGCCCCGGTCGGTCCAGCTG
>CAKTFF010000075.1 GCA_934553185.1 uncultured Devosia sp. | reverse complement strand
CCGGGTAGTGGCGGGGAGGTACGCGTCTACCAAAGGTTTGACACGCGCTTCGCCATGGAAGATTTTTACGCCAAACTTGCCCTTCATGCTGGCGCAAGGAGCGCAGTCGCCGCCTGATATTGCATCGAGATGACATAAACCAAGAACAAAACAGAGTTATGTCCTCAACTAGAATATATCCGATAGGATCGTCTACCGGATAAACCATCACCTGCCACGCGGCAGGTTCAAGGGAGGAGACCCAGATGGATCGTCGTGACTTTCTGACCAGAACAGCTGCCTTGGGAGCTGCAACGATGCTTTCAGCATCTTTGGCGCGTCCAGCCTTTGCGCAGGGCGAGACGATCCGGGTGGCTTTCGCTGCCCGCGGTACCTCGTCGCTGCTTCCTGCCTCGACCAAGACCACGGGCGCATCGAGCTGGCCCATGTACCAGATCTATGACACGCTGGTGAAATCACCCGACGGCACCTTTGCCACCCGTCCGGAAGACTTCCAGCCCATGCTGGCCGAAAGCTGGGAAGCCAGCGAGGATGCCAAGACCTGGACCTTCAAGCTGCGCTCGGGCGTGCAGTTCCACAAAGGTTATGGCGAACTCACCGCCGATGACGTCGCTTTTGTTTATGGCCGCCACATAGACCCCGCAGTCCTGACGCTGGGCAAGTCCACCTTTGCCAACATGGCTTCGGTCGAGGCAGCCGATCCGCTGACTGTTGTGTTTACCCTCAAGCAGCCCGACCCGCTGTTCGGCAGCGTCGTGTCCGGGGTCGGCGGGCTGATCTTCAGCAAGGCCGCTTTCGAGGAAAAGGGCGAAGAAGGCTTTGAATTCGATCCGATCGGGACTGGCCCCTACCAGTTTGCTTCCGGTTCACCGGAATCGAGCATCATGCTCGAAGCCTTCCCGGACTATTTCGACGGCGCCCCGACCATCCCCAATATCGAAGTGGGCTATATCGCCGACACGACGGCGCGTACCCTGGCCTTTGCCTCGGGCCAGGTCGATTTCATCGAAGGCGTCCGTTCGCCCGGCTGGGTCGACCAGATCCGCGGCCGTGCGCCGGACACCATCTTCGATGCCACCAAGCCTGGCAGCCACAACTATCTTCAGCTCAACCTCAATGTCGCGCCACTTGATAACCTCCAGGTGCGCCAGGCCATTCGCTACGCCATCAACAATGAGCAACTGGCTGCTACGTTTGGCGGCCTGGCCGAACCCATGACGGGCCTCCTGGCGGACGGCGTTGCCGGTGCGGCCAACAGGGCAGACCTGCCCGAAGACCTCCAATACGTACCCGATCCGGAAAAAGCCAGGCAGCTGCTGGCTGAGGCAGGCCATCCCAATGGCTTCACCCTCGACGTGTTCATGAGCCAGCGCGAGGATTATTCCTCCATCATGCTGATGATCCAGGAACAGCTCCGCGCCGTAGGCATCACGCTCAACATGCGCATTGTGGATCACAACGCCTACCACACCGAGAGCCGCAAGGATCTCAACACGATGTATCTCAACTCGATCAGCTACCCGCCCGTACCGACCCAGCCCTTTGTCGACCAGATGCAGTCTTCGGCCGAGGTCAAGAGCGATGGCTCGGGCGGCCAGAACCTCAGCCACTACGGCGTGACCATTCCCGGCATCGACGACAAGCTGGCCGCCGCCATGGCCGAACCCGATTTCGAGGCTCGCGCTGCTTTGGTCAATGAAATGGAGCGCCAGGTTCTCACCGATCTGCCCAATCTGGGCATCATCACCCTGTCCTATGTCGGTGCCCGCAATCCGCGGCTCGACCTGGGCTTTGAAGTCACCGGGGGCCTGCCCGTTTGGCGCTTCAACAAGGCCAGGTTCGTTTAGCCGGCACAGCCGCTTGGAAGAGCTGAAAGCCGCTTTTGGCGGCTTCCATTCAATATCCCTTAGACGAAAGGAGAGGGCCGCCCAAGGGGCGGCCCTCTTACATCTCACAAACCGATCCAGCTGGCTCAGGCCACCGCCTCGCTGGCGGCGATGGCGGCCATGTTGACAACGCCGCGGCTGGTGACCGAAGGGGCAAGGATATGGGCGGGCTGGCGCGTGCCCATCAGGATCGGCCCGACCGGCAGCGCATTGTTGAGCTCCTTGAGCAGCGTCATGGACAGGTTCGCCGATTCAAGGTTCGGGAAGATGAGGAGGTTTGCCTCGCCGCGCAGCACCGATTGCGGCACGTATCGGTCACGCAGGCCCTCGTTGATGGCTAGGTCACCCTGCATTTCCCCGTCCACCACCAAGTCCGGCGCTGCAGCCTTGAGCTGCTCGTAGACCGCCCGCATCTTGATCGACGTTTCGCCATCGCGGGAGCCGAAATTGGAGTAGCTCAGCAGCGCCGCACGCGCTTCGATATTGAAGCGCTTGAGGTGGTCGCGCGCCTGCAGGGTAATGGCGACGATCTCCTCGGCGCTGGGATCGATATTGACATAGGTGTCGGCGAGAAAGAACACGCCCCGGTTCATCACCAGCATGGAGAGCGCGGAAAGCTGGCTGGACGTGTCGGCCAGCCCGATCACCGACTGGATGTCGCGCGCATGCTTGATGAAGCGCCCCTGGAGGCCACAGATCAAGGCATCGGCCTCCTTGCGGCGCACGGCCAGGGCGCCGATCACCGTGGTATTGGTGCGCACGATGGTCCGGGCCGTATCGGGCGTAACGCCCTTGCGGCCGACCAGATCGTGGAAATCGGCGACATAGTCGCGATAGCGCGGATCGTCCTCGGGATTGATGACCTCGAAATCCTTGCCCGGGCGGATGGTGAGGCCAAAGCGTTCGAGCCGGCTTTCGATCACCGTGGGGCGCCCGATCAGAATCGGACGGGCAACGCGGTCCTCCAGCAGCACCTGGGCGGCACGCAGCACGCGCTCGTCTTCGCCATCGGCGAAAGCGATGCGCTGGTTCTGGTCCTGCGCCCGCTCGATCATCGGCTTCATCACAAGGCCCGAGCGGAACACGAAGCGATTGAGCTGGTCGTGGTAGGCGGCGAAATCGGCAATGGGCCGCTTGGCGACACCCGACTCCATGGCGGCCTTGGCGACGGCCGGCGCGATGCGCAGGATCAGGCGCTGGTCGAAAGGATTGGGGATCAGGTACTCCGGCCCGAAAATGGCTGGCACGCCATGCGCGGAGGCTTCGAGCCCAGGCTCATGGGCGAGCTTGGCAATGGCGTGGGCGGCAGCGGCCTTCATGTCCTCGTTGATCACCGTGGCCCCGCAATCGAGCGCCCCGCGGAACAGGAAGGGGAAGCACAAAACGTTGTTGACCTGGTTGGGATAGTCCGAACGGCCGGTGCAGACCATGGCATCGGGCCGCGTGGCCTTGGCCAGTTCCGGCATGATTTCGGGAATGGGATTGCTGAGCGCCAGGATCAGCGGATTGGGGGCCATGTCGGCCATCATTTCGGGCTTCAACGCCCCGGCCTTGGAAAGGCCCACATAGATGTCGGCGCCTGCCATGACGTCGCTGAGCTCGGTGGCATCGGTCTGCTGCGCAAAGGCGCCGCGCCAGCGATCGACATTGTTGTGCCGCGCCTTGGTAACGAGGCCCTTGCTGTCGGCGATCCAGATATTCTCCCGCGTCGCGCCCACCGCGATCAGCATGTTCATGCAGGCAATGGCGGCTGCGCCCGCACCCGAGGTCACGATCTTCACCTTAGCGATGTCTTTGCCGACCAGCCGCATCGCATTGATCACGGCAGCCGCCACGATGATGGCCGTGCCATGCTGATCGTCATGAAACACCGGAATGTTCATCCGCTCGCGCAGGGCTTCCTCGATCTCGAAACATTCGGGCGCCTTGATATCTTCGAGATTGATGCCGCCGAAGCTGGGCTCGAGCGGCGCCACGATCTCGATGAAGCGCTTGGGATCCTCCTCATTGACCTCAAGGTCGATGGAGTCGATGCCGGCAAATTTTTTGAAGAGTACCGCCTTGCCCTCCATCACCGGCTTGGAGGCGAGCGCGCCGATATTGCCCAGGCCCAGCACCGCCGTGCCATTGGAGATCACTGCGACCAAATTGCCCTTGGAGGTGTATTTGTAGGCAGCCTGCGGATCGGCGGCGATCTCCTCGCAGGGAATGGCGACGCCAGGCGAATAGGCTAGCGACAGGTCGCGCGTATTGGCCAGCGGCTTGGTGGCGACGATTTCGAGCTTGCCAGGCTTGGGATGCTCGTGAAAGTGCAGCGCGGCGTCGCGCAGGCTCGGTTGATTGTCCGTGGCCATGGTTGTTTCCTCCGGGTCAGGCTTGCGCCAGTTCGGCTTTTCGGGCGCGGCGGCCTTTATGCAGCAGCGGCTCGGTATAGCCATTGGGTTGCGTCAAGCCTTCGAAGATCAAGGCCGCAGCCGTCTTGAAAGCTAGACTTTGGTCGAGCTTGTCCGCCATCGGCACATAAAGCGGGTCGCCGGCATTCTGGCGGTCGACGGCGACGGCCATGCGGCGCAGGCTTTCTTCCACCGTTGCGCGGTCCACCACGCCATGCAGCAGCCAGTTGGCCAGGTGCTGGGACGAGATGCGCAGGGTGGCCCGATCCTCCATCAACGCCACGTCATTGATGTCGGGCACCTTGGAGCAGCCAACGCCCTGGTCGATCCAGCGCACCACATAGCCCAGAATGCCCTGGCAATTATTGTCCACCTCGTGGCGCACCTCTTCGGGCGACAGGTTGCGGCCGCCAAGGAGAGGCGGGGAAAGGATGGCATGAAGGCTTGCGGGCTCGCGCTTGCGGATCTCGTTCTGCCGCTCTCGGACATCGACCTCGTGATAGTGCAGCGCATGCAGCACTGCCGCAGTCGGTGACGGCACCCAGGCCGTGCTGGCGCCCGCCTTCATCTGCCCCGCCTTGTTGCCCAGCATTTCGGCCATGGCATCGGGCTTGGCCCACATGCCCTTGCCGATCTGCGCCACCCCATCGAGGTGTGCAGCAAGGCCCACATCGACATTGTTGGCCTCGTAAGCGGTGAGCCAGACCGAGGACTTGATCTCGTCCTTGGGCACAACCGGGCCGGCCTGCATGGAGGTGTGGATTTCATCGCCCGTGCGGTCGAGAAAGCCGGTATTGATGAAGACCAGGCGCTCGCGCACGGCGCGGATCGCCTCCTTAAGATTAACCGTGGTCCGGCGCTCCTCGTCCATGACGCCGATCTTGATCGTGTTGCGCGACAGGCCCAGCGCATCCTCGACGCGATCGAAAAGCGTGTTGGCGAAGGCCACTTCCTCGGGGCCATGCATCTTGGGCTTGACCACATAGATCGAGCCCTTGCGGCTATTGCGCGGACCCGCGGTCTTTTGGAGATCATGCATCGCCGCCAGCGTGGCCACCATGGCATCCATGATGCCTTCGGGCGTTTCGTTGCCCTCCCCATCACGCACCGCATCGGTAAGCATCAGGTGGCCCACATGGCGCACCAGCATCAGCGATCGGCCCGGCAGCGTCAGGGTCGAACCGTCGGGCGCCACGTAGTCGCGGTCGGCATGAAGCGTGCGGGTCACGGCCTTGCCGCCCTTGGAGAGCGACGCCGTGAGGTCGCCCTTCATCAGGCCCAGCCAGTTGCGATAAACCGCCACCTTGTCTTCGGCATCCACTGCCGCGACCGAATCTTCGCAATCCTGAATTGTGGTGAGCGCTGCTTCTATCAGCACGTCCGCTAAGCCGGCTGCGCTGGTTTGGCCGATCGGATGGGTGCGATCGATCAGCAGTTCGAGATGAAGGCCATTATGCTTGAGCAGATAAGCAACGGCTTGGCCCTCCTGCCGAAGACCGCGATACTGCGCCGGATCGGCGAGCGGGACAGTCTTGCCGGCAACGGTAGCCGAAAGCGTTTCGCCCTCGACGGCATAGTCCGTGACATCGGCATGCGAGGCCCCAGACAGGGGCACGATCTGATCGAGATAGGCCGCAGCCTTGGCGATAACTGCATCGCCGCGTACCGCATTGTAGCCCGCGCCCACTACCAGCGCGCCACTTTGTTGGATGGCGTCGGTGCCATAAAGGGCGTCGTAAAGGCTGCCCCAGCGCGCATTGGCGGCGTTGAGGGCAAAGCGCGCGTTCATCACCGGAACCACCAGCTGCGGCCCGGCCATGATGGCGATTTCATCGTCCACATTGGTGGCGCTGATGGCGAAGTCATCGCCCTGTGGCACGATATAGCCGATGTCCTCCAGAAAGGCGCGATAGGCAACGGGATCAAGCGCCCGCCCACGCTGCTCCTGATGATAGCGATCAAGCTGCGCCTG
The DNA here is from genome assembly GCA_934553185.1 of uncultured Devosia sp. GTDB lineage: Bacteria > Pseudomonadota > Alphaproteobacteria > Rhizobiales > Devosiaceae > Devosia. The sequence continues at coordinate 2,231 of CAKTFF010000075.1, read as the reverse complement.
GATCTCGTCCCGCTTTTGCAGCAGCGCGCGGTTACGCGGCGCAAGGTCGGCAAGAATGGCTTCATAGCCGGTCCAGAACCGTTCGGGCGAAACGCCGGTGCCGGGCGCGATGTCCTTTTCCACCAGGTCGGCGAGAACGGTTGCGACCTGAAGACCGCCGATCTGCGTGAAGGACATCTTTTCTTCTCCGTTTCGTATCCGATAGGATATACATGTTCAACGAAGCTGCTGAAGCCTCTTGTTTATCAACGGCGTTGTCGGCCAGCAGCTCGTGTTGAAGCCAACATCCCGCACTGAGTGGGACATAAGCAAACGGGGAGTGCGGAGCTTTCCGCATCGTGAGATGGAGCAGTCCGAACAGAAAGCGGCGCCCAAGCGCGACAGCTTGGTGCAGTCGGTGGAGCGCGCCATGCTGCTGCTCGAACGGCTTGGTGAACAGGAGGACGGGTTACGCCTGACAGAAATTGCCGAGCGCGCCAGCCTTTCGCCCTCCACCACCCACCGGCTGCTGACCACCCTGCAGAAGCGGCGTTTCGTGGAATTTGACCGCGTCCATGGCCTCTGGCATGTGGGGCGCCAGTGCTTCACGGTGGGCTCGACCTTCGTGCGGCGCCGCAACTTCGTTGCCGTTGCCATGCCCTTTTTGCGCGAATTGCGGGACAAGACGCGCGAAACGGCTAATATCGGCATCATCGAAGACGGCGCACTGGTGACGCTTGCCCAGGTGGAAAGCCGCGAGATCATGCGCGCCACGGCCCGCGTCGGCGGCCGCTCACCCATCCATGCCACGGCCATGGGCAAGGCCATTCTCGCCACCTACCCGCCCGCTTCGGTAGAAGGCGTGATCGGCAGGATCAACTGGCTCAAGCTGACCGACAAAACCATTCGCAACGAAACTGAATTGCGCATCTCCCTGGCACGGAGCGCAGCGGACGGTTACGCCGTTGACGACGAGGAATTCGTGCTCGGCCTGCGCTGTGTGGCGGCCCCTGTGATCGACCGGCAGGGCGAAGCATTCTTTGCCGTGTCCATTTCCGGTCTTGCCGGCCGCGTGACGCGCGAGCGCATCGAAACAATCGGCCCAATGGTGAGAGCTACGGCGCATGCCATAAGCAACACATTGGACCGATCGAGTGGACGCTAGGCACTGCGGGATGGTTGGGTCGTTTCAGCTCAAGGTCCGCTGATGCGGGTCCAACTGATGGACCCTAGTTCCTGATCGTCAGCTTCGCTGCGTGTGGAAGGTGATGGCATAGCCATCCAGATCGGCGGCAACGAAGAACCTGCCGAACGGGCCGTCATTGAGGGGCGCCAGAACTTTGCCACCGCGCTCAAGGATCAGGTCATGAAGCTTGTCGGCGTCATCACAGGCGATCCACAAGACCACGCCTGTTCCAAGCGGGGCGTTTTCCGGCAAGGGATGGATGGGTTCGCGCAGCGCCAGAGCGATCGGCTGTGTTGCGAAGACGGTCGCGTTGGGTGGATTGCGGTCCTGTGCCGCAAAGCCAAATACGTCCCTATAGAAGGTCGAGGAGGCGGCGAGGTCACGAACCTGCAAGGCGATAAAGGAGGGGCCGATTGGCGTTGTCACGATAAGCACTCCGCTATAATATAAGGTTCCTTACATTTATATCAGGGTCCTTATATGTCAATGGGCAATATCTCTCCGGAAGGGGGAAGGGTCTGGATCGGCTACAGCCTGAAAATCGCTCAACATCGTCTTCGACAGCGCCTCGAAGCAGAACTGAAGGGGGCGGGCGTGTCGGCAGCGCAGAATGCCGTATTGCTGGCGATCAGTAACGATCCCCGCATCTCCAACGCGTCTCTCGCCCGCGCAGCGTTTGTTACGCCGCAGTCGATGCAAGGTATGCTGGTGACGCTGGAACGGGATGGTTTTATCACGCGCACACCCCATCCCGAACATGGCCGGATCATCATGACGGAGTTGACCGAAAAAGGCTTGAAAGCGGCGGAGGCTGGCATTGTGGCGTCAGAAGCGGTGGAACGGCAGATGCTCTCCGACCTGACGCAGGACGAGGCCAATACACTAGCGGCGCTTCTGAGCCGTTGCGCGGACGCGCTCGACCGGGATCATTGACGTGTCATCAAGGCTGCGCTTGCCACAAACGGCGTCCGGGTCGACGCTGACTTGATTGGCGCGACAGCATAGGGGTCGGCAGCCGCCGTTTCAGCATCACCAATCCTCTCCATCATGCCACCGCGATGGATTA
>CAKTFF010000074.1 GCA_934553185.1 uncultured Devosia sp. | reverse complement strand
CCAAGAACAGGAAGAGAGCTCCCAAGTGGCCAGGCCCCCCAGGGATAAGCGCGTCACCATCCACGACGTGGCCAGTGATGCTGGCGTTTCGTTTTCTGCCGTGTCCAAGGTGTTGCGCAACGCCTATGGCGTCAGTGACAGCCTGCGCGAAAAGGTCACGCAGTCGATCCAAAAGCTCGGCTATACGCCTAGTTTCTCGGCACGCGGCATCAGCGGCGGACGCACCTTCGTCATAGGCGTGGTGTTTCCCGATATGAGGAACCCGTTCTTCGCCGACATCCTGGCGGGCATCAGCGCGGCTCTCGAAAGAACGACCTACCAGATGGTTCAGGGCATTATCGCCCACTCCAGCGAAGCCGCCCTCGTGCGTTCGATGGTTGACATGCATCTTGACGGCATCATCATCGTCGGCAGCATCACTGCCGCCGAGGTCCTTTCCGAGCTCGGCGCCAAGACGCCGTTGGTGCTTATCGGACATCATGTTCCGCAAGTGACCAGTTTCGACAGCGTGAACAACGACGACTTCGAGAGCGGTCGGCTGGTGGTCTCTCACCTGATCGAACAGGGCTACCGCTCGATATCCATGGTGAGCCTCGACACGCGAAACGGCTCGGTGATCGAACGTCGGGAGCAAGGATATATGGAAGCGATGCGCTCGGCGGGTCTGGGAAAGCGAATACAGGTTGTTCGCGTCCGTGAGAATCTGCGTGACATCCAGGTGGCTGCAAGCGCTCTCTGCCCTCCCCGCGGCGGCAGCGAAGCCATCTTTTGCTGGACCGATTACGTCGCCTTGGAGGTTCTGAGCGTTGCCAGCCTGACGGGGCTGGCCGTGCCGCAAGAGCTTGGCGTGGTCGGCCATGACAACACCATGTACGGTGCGTTCGACCAGAACGCGTTGACCACGGTCGATCAGTCCGGCGAGCAGCTGGGCCTGCAGGCCGCTCGATTGCTCGTTGAACGGATCGAAGGCCGGCAGAAAGCAGAACACTTCCTGGTGCATCCCCGCCTGGTCGCCCGGCGCAGCACGAATGCTCGATCCGCCGTTGATGGCCGTTCATCGCGAGTGGCCAAAGCAAATCCTGCTTCGGGAGCGCAATGAACCGCTGATTGCCTTCATGACGATGCAGGGTCGGCATCGAGGGGAAACAGGTGGGCTTTTCCTGGAGCAAATGCCAGTTGCGCGCTGTCTCCCGGCTTGAGATCGATGCGGTCCTTGAACACCCCAACGATCTTCTGCCCGGCCAGGTCGAAAACGATATGCGTTTCCGATCCCGTGGGCTCCGTGACCACCACTCTGGCTGGGTGACCGCCGGCCGAACGCAGTTCAAGGTGTTCAGGTCGTATGCCGAAATTCACACGACCACTTTTCTGTTCAGCAAGACCGAGGTCGAGCACCTCGCCATTGGGGAGCAGCAACTTGCCCTGATCAAGCGTGCCTTGGATGAAGTTCATGGCCGGAGAGCCGAGAAACCCGGCCACGAACATGTTGGCCGGGCGGTCATAAAGCTCGAGCGGCGATCCGATTTGCTCGATCCGGCCGCCGTTCATGACCACGATCTTGTCGGCCATGGTCATGGCTTCAATCTGATCGTGGGTGACATAAACGATGGTCGTGCCCAACCGCTGGTGCAGGCTCTTGATCTCGCCGCGCATGGCCACGCGCAGCTTCGCGTCAAGGTTTGACAGCGGCTCGTCGAACAGGAACACCTTGGGATTGCGGACGATCGCGCGGCCCATGGCAACGCGCTGCCGTTGACCACCGGACAATTGCGCAGGCTTGCGCTCGAGCAGTGGTTGCAGCCCCAGGATGTCGGCAGCCTCTGAGACCTTGCGACGTCTCTCCTCGCGCCCTATGCCCGCCATCTCAAGCGCAAAGCCCATGTTCTGCGCCACGGTCATCTGCGGATAAAGGGCGTAGTTCTGGAACACCATGGCGATGTCCCGATCCTTGGGCTCGAGGTTGTTCACCGTGCGGCCATCGATGGCGATGCTGCCGCCACTGATTGGCTCAAGCCCGGCGATCATTCGGAGCAAGGTCGACTTACCGCAGCCCGATGGACCCACGAGGATAACGAATTCGCCGTCGGCGATGTCGATGTCCACCCCATGGATCACCGGAACGGAGCCATAGTTTTTGCGGACATCGTGGATCTGGACCGTTGCCATGTCGGCGTCTCCTCGATGTTACCGGGCCGGGCGGCAGCGAATGGCAAGATGGGGCTTGCCCGGCAGCTCAACCGCAAACGCCGCATCCGGCCGGCGTTCACGCAACGACGCGCCGTGTCGCGTCGGGTGATTGGCCGGCGCGTCGACGATCTTGGCCGGTTCGATCGTCATGTTCCAGGTATCGATAACATCGACCTGGTAGTTGCCCGGCTCCATGGGCAGGCCGGGCGCCCAGATCACCGGCTGATGTTCCCCAAGATAGATAAAGGTCGTTTTGCCATCCGAGGCGCCCGATACCCGGCTCCAGGGCCAGTTGTTTGTGCGCCCCAGTGGCGTAAGACCGGCAACAACATCTTCTTCGAGCAGGTCGCGCAGGAAGCCAATGCGCTTCCACGCCTCGCCATGCAGCGCACCACCCTTGGCCCACCACAAGATGTCGTCAGGATGCATAAAGGTTTCGCCGTGTCCGGCATAACCGCCGCGCAGCAGCGTGATCCAGTAGCGGTGCACCAGCTCCTGGGCGGAGATATTGCCCCAGGACAGCATGATGTTGCCCTCGTATTCCGGTTCATCGTTGATAACCGGCTTGCCGTAGGTTTCGCGCCATTCCTGCGTCCGCTTGACGTCCCAGTTCTGGATGCAGACATGGCTGACCCATGGCTTGCGGTGATCGTAGTTGGCGTTGACGTCGCCGTTGTGGATCGACTTGAGGTGCCGGTAGGGATCGTTCTCCTCAAGAATGTGGAAGAACCGATCCCACTGCGTCATGGGCTTGGTGTTGAGCAGGAAATCGTATTCGTTGGCCAAAGACCACCATACATTGCGGTAAGCCGACAGCCGGGCGGCCAGATACGCCACGTAACGGTTGTCCTGATCTTGGCTCATGTCCGAATACCCCCAGCGGTCATAGGGGTGGAAGATGATGATGTCGGCTTCTATGCCGAGATCACGTAGGGCGCCGACCTGCATGTCGAGATGCCGGAATGCCTCGGGGTTGGGCCGGTCGAAGTCGAGTTCGCCATCGGCATCGCGCTGATACATGTCGTAAAGCGGTTCGTTGACGTTGAATGGGTAGTCTTTGGGAAAGACGCCCATGCGCATCTTGTTGAACCGCGCGGCCTTGAGGCTCTCCAGGGTTTCCCTTTGCAGCGCCAGCGGCTGATGGGTCCAGGCGTAGCTGGTGGTGCCGAAAGGCAGATAGGGCGTGCCGTCGGCATAGGCGAAGTGGAAGGTGTTCCGCACATGCACGGGACCGTGGCTTCCCGAGGTCGGTGCAACGACCGTGAAACTGCCGCTCTGACCATCGAGTTCCGGGGCGCTGGAGCGCGTCACAAAGCTCCATTCACCTTCACTGTCGGGCATGAAGCGAAGCCGATATGTGCCCTCGCCATCGTAGAAGCCAGGCACCAGCACCGTGCGGCTGTTCTGCTGGAACAAGCCCTCCAGCGTCACGTCGAGAAACGGATTGCCCTCCGAAGGGCCGCTGAGGCTCGCCTCGAAGATATCCCACTTTGGCGTCAACTGGTCGGTCATTGGTTTTCTTTTTGCGTTGGTGGTTTGCGGGTCAGCCCTTCACCGCTCCGGAGGTCAATCCGGAAACGAAGTAGCGCTGGAAAATGAGGTAGACGAGGGTTGCTGGCAGCACCGTCATGACGATGGCGGCGTTGAGCTGCCCGTAATCACGGCTGAATTGGCCCTGAAACGCCGACAATCCGAGCGGAAGCGTCCACATGTTCTGGTCCTGCAGGAGCACCAGCGCCATGGCGAACTCGTTCCAGGTCGCAACGAAGTCAAGGATGAGAAGGGCTGCCAGCACCGGCAGCGACACCGGCAGGAAGATGCGCCGGAAGATGGTGAAATGCGAAGCGCCATCGATACGCGCAGCTTCGCTCAATTCCTTGGGGATGCCACGGAAGAAGCCATGAAGGATGAACACCTGATAGGGAACGCCGAACGCCAGGTAGGGCAGGATCACGCCAGGATAGGTATCGATCAGGCCAAAACCATTCACCAGCGTGAACAGCGGCGCAAGCATTACCTGGAACGGGATCATCGTGCCGAAGAGCACGCCGACCAGCAGCAGCCGGCTGCCGCGGAACTCGATCTTGGCGAGGGCGTAGGCGGCCATGGCCGAGATCATCAAGCCAAGCGGCACCTTGATCAGGGTGATGATCGTTGAATTCCAAAACGTCGTGTCAAAGCGCCCGCGGGCCCAGGCGGACGTATAGTTGCTCCACGCCGGCTCCACCGGTGGGGCAAAGGCGCTCGACCCCATGACTTCGGCGGTGCTCTTGAGCGAAGTGAAGATGATGAAGATAAATGGCGCGATCCAGATCGCTGCCACCAGCGCCAGCGAGATCCACAATCCCACCAGCACCCAGTCGCGTTGCGGGCGCTCTGCCGGAAGCGCGGTGTCGAGGGCTGCCGTGACCGCCGTCATTCTGCGCTCTCCTCACGCTTCTGCGTCCAGCGCAGATAGGGGATGACCACCGCCAGCGTCAGGGCCAGCAGCACGACGGAGACGGCGCTGCCCCGGCCGAAGTCGAAAATCTGCATCGACTGGATGAACGCCCAAAGTGCCAGCATCTGCGTTGACTGCGCCGGTCCGCCGCCGGTCAGGCCATAGATGATCTCAAAGGCCTTGAGCGATGAAATGATCGACAGCACAAGAACAATGGTGATGGTGGTCTTGAGCGCCGGAAAGGTGACGAAGCGAAAGCTGTTCCAGCGTCCCGCGCCATCGATCCGGGCTGCTTCCACCAATGTCTTGCTGACGCCCTGAAGGCCGGCGAGGAACAACACCATCGAAAAGCCGACAGATTGCCAAAGGTGGGCGACGAAAGCGGAATAAAGCGCGATGTCACGGTTGCCCAGCCAGTCCTGGATGAACCGCTGCAAGCCGAGCTGTGTCAAAACTTGCCCGAACAGGCCGAAGAACGGGTCGTACATCCAGCGCCACATGGTGGCGACGGCGATGGGGGCGATGATCACCGGAAGGTAGTAAACGGCGCGCAAAGTGTTGCGGCCCAGGATGGGTTGATTGAGCCCCAAAGCGAGCAACAGGCCGATCAAAGGGGGAAAGACGACCGATAATGCCGTCCAGATCAGGGTGTTACGAAACGCCACCCAGAACACAGGATCCTTGGTGAAGATGTCGACATAGTTGTTGATGCCGACGAAGTCGCGGGTGGGATCAAGGCCGTTCCAGCGCTGGAAGCTGAGCAAGGTGACATCGATCATCGGCCATATGGCGAAAACCGCATAGATCAACAATGCCGGAGCCAGCAGCAAGATCGCCTGATTGCGCGATTGCGCCAGAAACGCTCTACCAATCATCCTGCGCTTCCCCCGATCACGCCCCATGACTGTGACCGGCCCGCTCAGCAGGCCGATCACTGCAGCCTGGAGGACTAGCTGCGGTTGTCGATAAAGGTCTGGAGGGCGGCGCCAGCGTCGGCTGGTGCCATGTTGCCGCTCGCCACCTCGTTGATCACGCGGAAATACTCGGTGGTCATGTCGAGCGGAAAGGCCTGGTCACCGTTCATGTAGACTTCGGTGTAGGTGTTGAACACGTCGAGCCATTCCTGGTTGAGAGGCGCCAGGTTCTCGTAGGTTACGTTCTTGTTGATCGAGGTGGAGCTGAACTGGCCGAGCGAAGCCTGCTGCACTTCGGTCGAGATGAAGTAGTCGAGGAACTTGGCGGCAAGCTCGGGATTGGCGCTCTTGGTGCTGATGTAATGGTACTCGGCAAAGCCATAAAGGCGGTCGGTTCCGGTAGGGAACGGGAAAATGCCATAGTCGTCGAGGTTGCCCGCTTCGGACAACTGACTGACCAGCCAGTCGCCTTCCAGCATCATCGCCGCGCGACCGGCGATGAAGAGGTTGAAGGCCTGGGCATTGTCGATGCCCATGAAGGGGCTCAGGATGTAGTTCTTGCTCCAGGTGTCGAGCTCGGCAAAGCTTTCCCCTACGCAGGCCTCCGTCGCCCAGCTGACCTCCATGTTCATCAGCTGATCATGAACGTCGGCGCCGCATTCGGTCTCGAGGATCACGTCCATGAGGCGCATGACATGCCAGTTCACCGTACCGCCGAAAGTGATGGCGGGGATGCCGGCCGCCTTGAGCTTGTCGGCAGCAGCGATCAGCTCTTCATAGGTCTCCGGCTCGGCGGCGATGCCGGCCTGCTCGAACAATGCCTTGTTGTAGTAAAGCGCCTCGCCCTTGAACGTGAAGGGAACGCCGTGCCGTCCGCCTTCATAGATCTTGGAGAAGGACGCGGCTGCCGGTCCAAGCTCGTCATCCCAGCCGTATTCGGCGTAGTAGGCGTCCAGCGGTAAGCTCAGGCCCGCATTGATATACTCGCCACCCAGACCAAGTCCGGCCCAGCTGAAGAACACGTCGGGACCGCGATCTGACCCGGCGGCGACACGCAAAGCGGTCTTGTGATCATCCACTCCGCGTGTGACGATCTCGACATTAGTGCCGGGATTGGCGGCTTCGAATTCGCTGGCGATACGCTGCATGGCATCGTTGGACGCCTGCGAGCTGAAATTGAGCGTCCAGACAGTGATGTCCTGCGCGCTGGCTAGGCTCGTTCCTGCCATGAGCGCAGCAGCGCCTAAAAACAGGCGTGCAAAATCCTTGTTCGTCATTGTTACTCCTCCCTTTTCGAATTTTTTCGAATGTTTCCTCATTTAGAGCTTTCCGCTTCAAGTGTGTCAAGCCACTTTCATCGGCTATGACAAAAATGGCTTCTGCATTCTCCTTTGCACCTGGGGGAAGTGATGATAGCTGACACAATTGCAGCTTAGCCGAAGCATAATTCCGACGGCTAGGCACCCGGCGAAGTTGGAAACGAAGGCGAAACGTCCATGGCCAACATGATCTCCGACGACCTGCAGGGCCTCTTCCTCAAGCAGGAAGTGGACTCGCCCGTCGCGCGCGTGGTGCGAGCGCTTAGCGGCCATGGCGCCATAAGCGCCTCCCATATCGCTCGAAACACCGGCCTTGCCCGCTCCACCGTTTCCACGATTCTTACCGATCTCAAGCGGTCGAGCCTTGTGGTCGAAGTCGAAGTTGGCGCACGCCAATCAGGCGCCGGTCGCCCGGCCCTGGCTCATTCTCTAAACCCAGAGGCCGGCACCTGCGTCGGCGTCCTCCTCGGCCCTGCCGAAGTGCGCATCATCCTCGCAGATGTCGCTCATAGCGTGCTCGCGGATGTAACCGTCCCAATGGAGAAGAACTACACGCCGGAACGCGCCAGCCGCACTGTTCGTCATGCGATCGACACGCTCTACAAGGAACACAGCCTTGCCTATTCCGGACTCTTCGGCGTGGGCTTCGCCGTACCAGGCCCACTGACACCCGACGGCCTGATCATGCGTGCCTCGGTGCTGCCCACCTGGGCCGGCATCGATCTCAAGGCGGTGTTTGCGGCGTCGCTGGAGAAACCGATCTTTGCAGACAATGAGAGCAACTGCGCTGCCCTGGCCGAGATGATGTGGGGCGCTGCCAGCGGCCACGAGGATTTCGCATTCTTCAAGCTTGATGCCGGTGTCGGCGGCGCCATCGTAGCCAATGGTCGCGTGCTTCCAGGCGCCGCGGGTGCAGCTGGCGAGCTTGGGCATGTGGTGCTTGATCCCGATGGCCCGCTTTGCCGCTGCGGCAATCGCGGCTGCCTTGAGCTTTATGTCGGCACAGCCAGCATCGCTCGCGAAGCGCAGGGGTATTTCGGACGCCATCCGAAAATTGGCGAAGTGATCGAGGGCGCGCTGGCCGGAGATGTGGGCTTGAGCCGCCTCATTGCCGATGCCGGCGCGGTGGCAGGCCGCACTCTTGCAATGGTCGGAAGCATCGTCAACCCGCCGCTTTTCGTTATCGGCGGGGTTCTGGCTACAGCTGACGAGCTGTTGCTGGCGCCGCTCCGAGCCGCTTATGAAACACATGCCCTGATCAAGCGCAGCGACATGGCGCAGGGCAAGTATCCTGCCGTTGTGCGCGCTCGGTTTCTCGACAACGACAACTGCATGGGCGCCGTGGGCCTCGTGCTTCGGCATAGCGGACGGCTGGCCTAGATCCCCATACGCACATCGCCTGCAAGGAAACCCAGCCGCCCATTCATTTCGGCGGCCGCCCGTATAAGGCAAAACCCGGGCGTTGGCCCGGGTTTCGAGAGGTTGTCGGTTTTGGCTTAGTCGGCGAGCGCAAAGGTTTCGAGGCTGGCCGCGTTGGTCTCGTCGATCAGCACGCAGTCCATCGAGATCTTCTCTTCTTCCCCGGTCGAACCGTCCTTGAGGTAGGTGTCGGCCAGTTCCACGGCCCACTGGGCCTGACGATAGGCGGG
>CAKTFF010000073.1 GCA_934553185.1 uncultured Devosia sp. | reverse complement strand
CAGGGTGCCACGGGTGTCCATGAATCGATCTATTCGATCCTGATGATGAAGCACCGCTTCATCGCCGAAAGCGCCAATATCGAAGAGCTCGATCCGGCCTTTGCCGACATGCCGATCCTGCGCCAGCGCCGTGACGATGTGGACCTCGGCGTGGTGCTTTCCAACTCCTTCGGCTTCGGCGGCACCAATGCGGCCTTGGTGTTCAAGCACCCCGACGCTTGAGGCGTGGCACGGTCTACAGCATGAACTCCGAAAACCGCCCGCCTTTGCCATCATAGGTCAGCACGCGGCCGATCAAGGGATCGCCGATGCCGGTGAGAAGCTTGATGGCTTCGGTGGCCATCAGCGTGCCGATGACGCCGGTGAGCGGGCCCAATATGCCTGTGGCTTCGCACGAGGGGAGGTCGGTGTCGTTTGCATCGGCCGGATAAAGGTCGCTAAAACGGGACCCGCCGGGCGAGAACACTGTGACCTGGCCGTCAAACATCGACACGGCGCCAGAAACCAACGGCACCGCAAAGGCCTCGCAGGCGGCGGCGACAATGCGGCGTGTGGCAAGATTGTCGGTGCCATCGAGCACCAGGTCATAGCTCGATATAATGGCGTCAGCATTGGCCGCAGTGATGCCCTCTTGATGAAGGCGCACGTTGACATGGGGATTGAGGCGCTGGGCAAAGCTGGCGGCGCTTTGGGCCTTGTTGATCCCCCGCTCGGCATGGATCACCTGCCGATGCAGATTGCTGAGCGACACCGCGTCGTGGTCGGCAATACCCAGCACCCCGACGCCGGCTCCGGCAAGATAGGCGATAACGGGGCTCCCCAATCCCCCGGCGCCCACAACCAGGACCCGCGCGGCCTTGAGCCGCTGCTGGCCCTGCCCTCCCATGCCCTTGAGCACCAGGTGGCGGCTATAGCGCTGCGTTTCGTCGGACGAGAAGGGGTCAGAGGCCAAGCGGCACCGCCACGAAACGCCGGTCCGGACCTTCAAAGCCGCCGGCATAGACCGAGATCAAAGCCACTGCATCGCTGATCGACGTGCCGCCGAAGGGCAGGACCACGCCATAAAGGCGATAGGCCTGGGGGCAGCCGCGCGAACGGGGCAGGGTGCTGTCGCGATGGATCAGGCGGCGATTGTCGCCATCGGCAATCACCAGTTCATAGCCCAGCGGCTCAAAAGAAAACCACTCCGCGCAAGGCGAGGCCGCACGCGCTGGAAAGCTCGAAAGCTCCAGCCGGTAATCGCCCCGCGGTGCCCCGGTGCCAAAGCCAGGCACGCCAAAGCGCAGCGTCTGCCCGTCATCATCGGGCACCCCGTCGCCCAGCAAAGCGGCAAATTCAGCTGGCTCCACCACGCCTAGGGCGGACAGCGCTTCCCCGGCCTCCGCCTGAGCCGCCTCGCGCACCACCCCCAGTGGTTCGTCCTCACTGTCCGCTGTAATCTGGACAGGAGTGCCGATCACCCAGCGATCGGTGGAAAGGTCGATCAGGTAGATGCTGGAATACGCAAAGCCGGATCCGTCCCGGATGCCGTATTCCTCGAAAGCAAAATAGCGGCTGTCTTGGGAATAGCCGATGACATCGATCGCCGCCCGGTCCCCGCCAATCGCCGGACCTGCTATCAGCGCCGAGGCAAGAAGAGCCGCGGCATGGCTATGGCGTCGTCTGCCCGGTCGAACCGAACCCTTGGATGCCTCGCACTGTTTCATCGAGTTCCTCCACAACGGTGAAAGAGACCATGCTGACCGGTGCCACCACCATCTGGGCAATCCGGTCGCCGCGTGAGATAACAAATGGCTCCTGCCCCAGATTGATCAGCGGCACCATGACTTCCCCGCGATAATCGGCGTCTATCGTGCCCGGCGCATTGAGCACGGTAACGCCATGGCGAACCGCCAGACCCGAACGTGGCCTGACCTGTGCCTCCCAGCCCGCCGGCAGGGCAAGGGCGAAGCCGCAGGGCACAACCGCCCGCATGCCGGAGCCAAGCGTCAGCGTTTGGCCCAAGGGGAGAGCCGCCAACAGGTCCATGCCTGCGGCCCCCTCGGTTTGGCGCCGGGGGAGGGGCAAGCCTTCGCCATGAGGCAACCAAAGGAGGGCAATATCGATCGTGTCAGCCAAGAGAATAAACCGATCAGCTGGAAAAAAGAATGCGTAGTAGCAGTGCCAGCATGGTGAGGGAGGATATGCCGATCAGCGCCAGAAGTGCTCCCCGCATCACGCCGTCGCGCGGGCGGCCGGCGACGTTGCGGTGGTAATCGGCAAGCGCTAGTTCGGCTTGTTGGGCAATCACCGGAAGGCGGCTGGCCGCCTCCCCGATAGCGGTGAACTGTTCCTTGAGGTCGTCGAAGCGCCCCAGCGGCCCTTCTTCCCGCCTGATCCAATCGGCGACCACGGGCTCGGCCACGGTCCAGATATCGAGATCGGGATCAAGCGCCCGCGCCACGCCTTCCACCAGCACCATGGACTTTTGCAGCAGCACCAGTTCCGGCCGGGTCTGCATGGAAAAGAGATCCGTGATGGTGAACAGCTGTCCCAGCACCTTGGCCATGGAAATATCCGCCGCCGTGCGACCATGCAGCGGCTCGCCGATCGAGCGAATGGCGACGGCGAAATCGTCGAGGGACTGGCTGGCAGGCACATAGCCGATATCGAAGTGGCGCTGGGCAACCAGCCGATAATCGCGGGTGATAAAGCCATAGAGCGTATCGGCCAGGAACCGGCGCTCCCGACGGCTGATCCGGCCCATGATGCCGAAATCAACCGCGATGATGTCTCCGGTGCGTGGATCGGCAAACAGGTTTCCCGGATGCATGTCGGCATGAAAAAAGCCGTCGCGAATGGCATGGCGCAAGAAATTCTGCAGCAAGTTGACGGCAAGCTGGCGGCGGTTGACGCCTGCTTGGTCGAGCGCCAGATGGTTGCGGACCGGGATGCCCTCGACCCAGGTCGTGGTCAAAATGTTTTGCGCCACCTGGTCCCAGGCCACTTCGGGGATGCGAAAGCCTTTGTCGTTCTTGATGTTTTCGGCCATCTCCGAGATGGAAGCCGCTTCGAGCCGCAGGTCGAGTTCGAGCCGGGCCGAGCGATCCAGCGTTTTCACGACCTCGATCGGCCGCAGCCGCTTGGTGGAGGCAACAAAGCGATCGGCAAGCCGCGCTGCAGCATAAAAGCTCGCGATATCGGCCATGAACCGCGTGTCGACGCCAGGCCGGAGCACCTTGACGGCCACGTGGCGCGGCAAGCCACCCGCAGGTCGCAGCTTGGCCCGATGCACCTGGGCAATGGATGCCGCTGCAACCGGCGCCGACAATTCGGTGAGCTCTGCGGCCTTGGACCCCAGCGCCGCATCGAGAATGGCTGGCACAAGCGCTGGATCAAACGGCTCCATCTTGTCCTGCAGCCCTGCCAGGTCATTGGCCACCTTTGGTCCGACCACGTCAGGGCGCGTCGCCAGCGTCTGCCCAAACTTGACATAGGTGGGACCGAGTTGGTTGAGAGCCCGGTTCAGCCGCTCGACATGCCCGGTCTCACGCACGCTCGGCCGCTCCACCAGCCGCCCCAGCCAGATCGCCACGCGCAGCGGCGCCAAAGCGGGCGGCAAGGTGCCCGCCAAAGACAGCGCACCCTCGCGCGCCAGCACGAAGGCCGCATGCAGGAGCCGGAAATAGGGGGCAAGCAGCATGGGCTAGAACTTCCACCCCGAATGGAGCGTGGCGATATTGCCCGAAAAGCTCGTATGCCGGACGCGGCGGAACCCGGCTTGCCCAAGCATGGCGGCAAAGGCATCTGGCGCTGGAAACTGGCGGATGGACTCGATGAGATACTGGTAAGGCTGCGCATCGCCCGTCACCACCCGGCCCATCGGCGGGATCAGCCGATCGGAAAAGGCGCGATAAACGCTGTCGAGTCCGGGCACGTCGACGTGAGAGAATTCAAGCACCAGGATACGACCGCCGCGCTTGAGCACCCGGTGGGCTTCGCCCAGAGCCTTTTGGATGCGCGGCACATTGCGGATGCCGAAGGCGATCGTATAGGCGTCAAAGCTGTTGCTCTCGAACGGCAGCTCTTCGGCATTGGCCTCCACAAAGCGGGCCTGAGCCGGGTAGCGCCAGGTCTTGGCGCGCTCGGCGCCAACGCGCAGCATGTCCGAATTGATGTCGGAAACCACCACTTCGGCATAGCCCACCGAGCGGTTGATGATGCGCTCGGCAATGTCGCCAGTGCCCCCCGCCATGTCGAGTACCCGGAACGGGCGCGATCCTGTTTTTGGCGGCGCCAGTTCGCTGACCATGGCATCCTTCCACAGGCGATGGATGCCACCACTCATCAGGTCGTTCATCAGGTCGTAGCGGTCCGCCACATTGTGGAACACAGCATTGACCATGCCCTGCTTGCTGTCGAGCGGCACGGTTTGTTCGCCGAAATGAGTGGTCTCGCGCGCCTCGGTCATGGCAAATGCTCGCTTGATTGGTGTTCAACGCACCATATGCAAGCCAATCGGGCTTTGCCATGGCGCAAAGCGGCGCAGGTCAGGAGAGTTTTCATGCCCGAACTACCTGAGGTGGAAACCGTCCGTCGCGGGCTCGAGCCGTGGCTCACCGGCGCCCGCATCGAAGGCGTGACGTTGCACCGCGCCAACCTGCGCTTTCCTTTCCCCGAGGGCTTGGCTGAAGCGATCACTGGTCAGACGGTGGTGTCGGTTGGCCGCCGCGCCAAATATCTGCTCCTTGCGCTAAGCAATGGACAAACGGTGCTGAGCCATTTGGGCATGACCGGATCCTGGCGCTTTGCCGAGCACCCCATCAACAAGCCGCCGCGCTATTATGAACCGGGCGAAGCGCCCAAGCACGACCATATGGTTTGGGAACTGTCCCACCCGGTCCATGGTCGAAGCCACCTGATCTATGCCGACCCGCGCCGCTTCGGCTTCATCGATCTCTATGATGATCTGGCGGACAGCCCATACCTCAAGGATCTCGGTCCCGAGCCTTTGGGCAACGACTTCAATGCCGCCGAAATGGCCGACAAGTTCGCCGGCAAGAAATCCCCGATTAAAGCCGCGTTGCTCGATCAGCGCGTTGTTGCGGGCCTGGGCAATATCTATGTCGCCGAGGCCCTCCACCGCGCCCATATCCACCCCACTGTTCTGGCGGGAAACCTGGTAACGGCCAACGGCAGTCCCAAAGCGCCGCTGGAGGACCTGGCCCATGCCGTGCGGCAGGTGCTGATCGAGGCGATTGAGGTCGGGGGATCGACCCTGCGCGATTTCCGCAATGCCGAAGGCGGTACCGGCTACTTCCAGCACCGCTTTGCCGTCTATGATCGGGAAGGCGAGCCCTGTCCTACGCCAATGTGCACGGGAACCGTGGCGCGCATCGTGCAAAGCGGGCGATCGACATTCTTCTGCCCGGTGTGTCAAAAGACGATGTAGCACCAGCCGGCTGGGTGCCGCTCTGCAAAGGCAGTTGACGCTTGCCCCCTTCTCCCCTATAGACCGGCCAACTTGGCGGCAGTCGATGTGCCGCCGATTTCCATTCATCCCGGACGCAGCGGCACCGACGCGTGCACGGCCGGTTGACAGCGCAAGAGAACCGTTATGGCCAATACGCCCTCAGCCAAGAAGGCTACCCGCAAGATCGAAGCTCGCACGGCGGTCAACAAGTCGCGCCGCTCGCGCGTCCGCACCTTTATCCGCAAGGTTGAAGAAGCCATTGTTGCTGGCGATCACGCTGTTGCCATGGCTGCTCTCAAGGCTGCCGAGCCCGAGATCAACCGCGCTGCGACCAAGGGCATCGTTCATGCCAATCTGGCCGCCCGCAAGGTCAGCCGCCTCAACAGCCGCGTCAAGGCACTCAGCGTCTAACGGGCGCTGGTTTGGTCGCTTCCGGGCGGCCCCTGCAATGGTGAACATGGGCTCCGTTTGGGGCCCATTTTCTTTTCGCCGCACGGGGCAAGCTTTTCCGCCGAGCCAGGCATGTGTCACTTACGTGACGCCATTGCAAGAGGAGCATCGCCGGGTGATTACTGCAGAAAAGACGTTTTCTGTCAGTGGCTTAGGGGTAGTGTGGCAGCGCCGCAGGGTATCCCTCAAGTCGCGCAGCAAACAAAATGCGATGCTGATCGAAATATTATTTTTAACCCTGTGACGGGTTGGACAGAGTGAATCTGCCTTGAGTCACAGAGCCTTGCTTTGAAGCCCTTGGCGGGGCTCTGGAACCGGAAAATGACTTGTCCAGAGTCAAGCCCCCATTTTACAGATTCCACGGTTGCAGCCCCAAAACGTCCCCTCTAAAGTGAACTCGTCAGCCCGGGAAAAGGACACCTTCCATGAGTGTCCAGCGGGGTTGGCTGGGTCATTTTCGGGGCGTTGATAAACTAGGCAGCACGGCAGCAATGGCGTGGGGCTCATCTGGTGAAATTGGGCGAGCCGCTTTGCTGCGGTTGGTTGAATGGAGCCGGGCGAGGTTCGGTTTTGGCTTTCGGACCATGGGTCCGAGTTCACGACAAGGTTGAATTGAAGCCGGTGCTTGCGCGCCGGGCAGAACACCTGCGCCGTTGGGGAGCGGGTGGAAGGGCGAAGCTGTGCCGATCTGGTCCCTCAGGGCTCTTGGCACGGAAAAGAAAGATAATCGTTCGCGCTTTGCGGGCCGGACGACACAACAGGAATGGGTCACTCGAAATGATGCGACAGGCAAGTGCGGGAAGGAATGACTGGGCCACGGCCGGTTCCACCACCGCTTCTCCCTCTGATAAAGGCGACCACCCTGTCATGACCAGCGACCGAAGCGAGGCGCAACGCGAACTCTGGAACCGGGTGCGCGCTCGTCTCAAGGCCGGCGTCGGCGAAGATGTTTTTGCCTCCTGGTTCGCCCGGCTCGAGCTCGAGGAAATCGTCGAGGACGTGGTGCATCTGTCTGCGCCCACGCGCTTCCTGTGCTCCTGGGTGCAGAGCAACTACAATGACCGTATTCTTGAAGCCTTCCGTCAGGACGCCCAAGAGGTCGCCCGCATCCAGGTAACTTTGCGGGTCAATGGCCAGGCTCGTCCGCGCCTGACGCCTGTTGCCGTCGAGCCGGCCCCGGTCAGTGAACCGGCTGCGCCTGCTGCTGCTGCCCAGCCGGTGCCGCTCAGCGCCCCTCGCCTGGTGCGCGACAATTCTGCCAGCAAGGGCGACGCGCTTGCCGGGTCGGCGATCGACCCCAAGATGACCTTTGACAGTTTCGTGGGCGGTTCTGCCAACGAAATGGCTTTGGGCGTTGCCCGCCAGATTGCCAATGCCGTGCTCAACAACACGGTGACCTTCAACCCGGTTTATATTCATTCCACCGTTGGCCTGGGCAAATCGCACCTCTTGAACGCCATCGCTCACGCGGTGCAGCAGTCCGATCCGACCAAGAACATCGTTTATCTGACGGCCGACCACTTCATGTACCATTTCATTGCCGCCGTGCAGCGCCAGTCCGCGCTCGGCTTCAAGGA
This sequence comes from uncultured Devosia sp., assembly GCA_934553185.1. Lineage (GTDB taxonomy): Bacteria > Pseudomonadota > Alphaproteobacteria > Rhizobiales > Devosiaceae > Devosia. Next base: position 1,034 of record CAKTFF010000073.1, on the reverse strand, counting down.
TTGGCTGCGCCGGGTGGATCTCCTCCTCATCGACGACATGCAGTTCCTCCAGGGCAAGTCGGCCACCGAATTTGGCCATACGCTGGGCACGCTGCTCACCGGCGCCAAGCAGGTGGTGGTGGCAGGCGACGCGCCGCCGCGTGACCTTGAAATGCTGGATGAACGCATCCGCTCGCGCCTGTCGGGTGGGCTTGTGGTGCCGATCTCGGGCTTTGATCTCGATCTGCGCAAGGCTATCGTACAGCGCCGTGCCGATCAGTCCGCCGCTCGCTTCGGCATGCACTTTCCCGCTCCGGTGATCGATTATGTGGCCCGTGCCGTGGTCAGCCATGGCCGCGATCTCGATGGGGCCGTTAATCGCTTGGTTGCCGCCAACCAGCTGACCGGTGAATTGATCACCGTGCCGCTGGCCGAAAAGACCCTGGGTGACCTGATTCGATCGCATGAAGCGCGCCGGGTCCGCATCGAGGATATCCTCAAGATCGTCTCGCGTCACTACAAGGTGCCGCGCAACGAGCTCCTGTCCGCCCGCCGCTCGCGCGACGTGGTGCGTCCGCGCCAAATCGCCATGTTCCTCGCCAAGGCGCTGACCTCGCGGTCGCTGCCCGAAATCGGCCGACGCTTCGGCGGCCGCGACCACACCACCGTGCTCCATTCGGTGCGCAAGGTGGAGCAGATGATCAAGGACGATGTCGAATTGGCGCAGGAAATCGAACTCCTCAAGCGCATGCTGGAGGAGTGAGATCCGGCGCTCCGCGCGAAATCGCTCCGGCGGAGCGGTTTCAGGATCGAACGCCCGAAGCGCTACGCGCGCAGGGCACGAATTCCAGTGGCCCCCTTCTCCTCTTGGGGGAGAAGGGGCCCGAAGGGCGGATGAGCGGTTCTTCTGACCCTCTGGTCTTCGCGGACATGCCATTCAAGCACAGCCTTCACGCCTCAGGTCGCTCCGCGGAGCGATGTGCCCTACGGGGCAGATCGAAGCCCCTCACCCTGGTGGTTCCGCTAGCCGCGTCAAAGCCGTCCCTCTCCCACAC
>CAKTFF010000072.1 GCA_934553185.1 uncultured Devosia sp. | reverse complement strand
GCATCCAGGCCTCGATCGCTGCGCCGAGCGTGGTGTAGCCCTTGGCGACATTCTCGCCCACCGCGCCCAGATAGCCGGCGGCGCGGACGCGTTCGCGCAGGGTCACGCCCAGGTCGTGGCTCATCGTGTCCTTTTGCGCCATGAGCCGCGCCTGCGAGCGGGCGGCTTCCTCGAGACGAGGATTGTAGGACCATGCCGGCGCGCCATTGGCGGCACGTACGGTGTTGATCGCGTTCAGGATTTCGCCGTCGCTGAGAGTTTCAGGCGTGCTGGTGCTTTGCGGCAGAACCGGCACCGTCGCCGAACAGCCGGCGAGCGTAGCAGCAGCGGCAAGAAGGAGAAAACCGCGACGGGAGGTTTCAAACATGGCAGGTACCGGGTTAGGCCTGGTCATAGGCGCTGAGCAGCAGAGGCAAAACGGCAAGATCGACCGTGATGGGATGTCCCGCCGCCAGCGCCCTTGAGGCGCACAGGGCAGAATGCGCTGCGGCATAGCCCAGAACACGCTTGCGGGCAAATCCGAGCCGCGTTTCGAACGCCTCGGCCAAGCTGGCAATGCGGCGCGGATTAGCCACCAAAGATGTGGCACCGTGGGGATGGCGGAACACGCCGGCAACCTCGTAGAGGGGATCGCCGATCAGACCCTGAGGATCGATGGCGAGCCAGCCCCGGTCCGAGGACAGGATGTTGTCGTGATGCAGATCGCCGTGAAGCGGCACCTGGCGGCTGGGCCGATCCATCAGCTTGAGGGCGATGCCGCTGGCGCGGGCGTATAGATCGCGCGCCGTGTGCGGCCAGAGGCGCACATCGGTGGCAAACAAGGTGGCGAACCGATCGCGCAGGCCCGGCAGTTCCGGAGGCGGTTCGGAGCGCTGGCGGTGAAGATTGCTCACCACTGTGCAGATGGCGATGGTGCCCTGATCGTCATGCCCCGAGCGGACCGCGTCGCCCAGCGGCCGGCCATCGAGCCACTCCATGAAGATGGTATCGCCATGGATATCGAAAACAGTGGCGGCGCCCTCCCCGCTGAACCAGTTCATTAACTGGGCGCCGCGCTGCTCCCCCTCCCCGGCCTGGGACTTGAGTATCTTGAGGGCAGCGAAGTTGCGCCCATTCTGCTCGACGCGAAAAATTGCGCTGGTTGCTGTTTCCGCCACCGGCGTTGACTTGGTCAGGGACCAGCGGATCATGGCGCGATTGAGCGCCGTCTGGACGGGCGACTGATTCATTTCGCCATATTAGAGCAGAAGGCGAAGACGGTTTCGACCGACTTCCGGCGAAGGTCCGGAAAACTTGATGAGGGTGAAGGCTTTCCTCCGCATCTTGGCGCGCGCTTAAGCACCCCTCCCCACAAGGGGGAGAGGTCGACTGCGCGAGCAGCGTCAAGGGATGCGGTAGGCGTCCTTAGCTGCCTGGTAGGAGAGATGCCGGGCGATGTCGCGGGCGGTTGACTTGCCAATGCGGTTTTCGGCGACCCAGCGTGCGAGAAAGCCGCAGACTTCGCGACGCCAGACGTCGTGACGAGCGGGGATGGAGAGAAGCGCGCGCGTGTCGTCGTTGAAGCCGGCGAGATTGAAGAACCCTGCGGACTCAACGACCTGATCGAGGTAACGCCTGATGCCCTGGGGGGAGTCGTGGAACCACCAGGGCGGGCCGATCATCAGCGAAGGCCAGAAGCCGGCCATTGGCGCAAGTTCGCGGGCATAGTTGGTTTCGTCCAGGGTGAAGGCGATGAGACGCAGGTTCTTTTCGTTGCCGCAACGCGCCAGAAGCGGTTGCAAGCCATCGACATAGTTGACCCGGCTGGGGATGTCTGCGCCCAGATCGGTGCCGCGCTCGGCCAGCAATTGCGGATCGGTGTTGCGACGGGCGCCAGCATGAAGCTGCATGACCATGCCGTCTTCCACCGCAAGCAGCGCCATTTCGGTCATCATCTGAGCGCGGAACAGATCGGCATCTTCGGGCCCATATTGACCTGACAGAATGATATCGAGCAAAGCCTGCTTTTCCACTGGCGCCAGGTCAGCGGTCTGGGCGGTGGGCACACCGTGATCGGTCGCGACCGCTCCGAACCTGCGGAAATACTCGCGTCTGTTGCGGTGGGCATTGATGAGGCCGGACCAGAGGGCGATGTTCTCGCCGCACAAGGCGCCGAACTGATGGAGGCGATCCACAAAGCCGGCCCGTTCGGGATTGGTGACGTCGTCGGGCCGGTAGGTGGTGCGGACCCGGCCGATCAAGCCGTTCACTTCCATGCGCTGATGGTGGGGCAGTTGGTCGAGGGCAAATTCGGTCGTGGCGATGACTTCGACCCTTGCCCGATCAAGCAGCGCCAGGGGCAGTAGCTCTGGCGTGGCGAGAGCAAGGTCGATTGTATCGTAGATCTGGTCGGCCGTTTCCGGCGTCAGTTCATCGGTGATGCCGAAAGCCCATTGGAGGGAATGGTCGATCCAGGTCTTGGAAGGGGTGCCGGCGAAGAGGTGATAGTTGGCAGCAAAGAGTTTCCAGGCGGCCCTGCCCTCGGCGACGGCTTCTCCATCCTTGCGCGGCACGCCAAGGTCGTCATAGCTCAAACCACGGCTGCGCAGCATGCGCAGGACATAGTGATCTGGCGTGAGGAACAGGGCAGCCGGACTAGAAAATCGGCCATTTTCGGCAAACCAAGCCGGGTCTGTGTGACCATGAGGGCAGATCAGTGGCAGGTCCCGAACTTCGGGATAAAGCTCGCGCGCGATGGCGCGAGCGGGCTCGGATGAAGGAAACAAACGGTCTTGGTGCAAGTGGGTCATGGGAGAGTGTTGCCATGATCCCGGTGGGAGATCAACGCTCTTCCATACAAGACAGAATGGGATGCATTTGATGTAAATTAACCAGGATCAGAGGATGGCGTTCGCCGCTTTTGCGACCCGGCTTATCGTCCCTGAACCGGGTGAGAACAACGCGAACGCGGCTGCCCAGGAGATCAGCGACGGTTCATTTATCCGGCTGAACAAGGGGCATTTTAATGGCAGACATCCAATCCAATCAAAGCAGCACACCCCTTTTCAAGGGACGGCAGCGCTTCGGCACCAAAGAACATGTGCAGCATGCCCAGCTAATGTTGCTTGCCGCCGGTCTTTCGGCGTTCGGGATCGTGGCAGTCGCAGGCGCCATGTTGACGACGCTGTTCTAGGAGACATGACTCGGAACGCTGGGCTATGTGGCCGGGCGCAAAAGATGCATGGTGCGGTGCCTAGAGGCCTCTCAACAACGCGTCTTCGTAGCGCCTCTGAGCTATGCACCTCGCGCATGCTTTAGACGTTTGTAGAAGCCATTTGAGTCAAGCTTAGCTTTTGTGAGCCGGTTCGCTGTCTCTGGTGTGCGAATATCGCATAGCTGAGCTGTGTTTCCACACCTGGTGAAATGCAGGAGTAGCGCCCACTTAGAGAACATGAAAGCGATCGGGCATCCGGCTCGGTCTTTCGAGGAGCTGTCCGATGAGCACCACGCGCAAGACACTGTTTGCGACCCTGAGCACCTTTGTTGAAGTCTTTGGCAGCGCTGCTGCCGTCTCCAACGCGGTGGAAGGTGGACGTGCGCCCAAGGCCAAGCACCTCAAGACGCTGGGCATCGACGCCGACGCTTTCCGTTCGATCGGTCGGCTCTAGTCTCCCTCCCTGGCGCACTGCTCGCCCTCCCGTGCTGTTGCGCCGAGCAGACAGATGGACGTTGAAAAGCCCGGATGCCTAACGGCGTCCGGGCTTTTTCTTGCCTGTTCAGCAATTATGTCACTAAGCGCGGCACGCCTCTGCCGGAAGATCCTGTAACGCGCTGGGCTCGAAGCCGGGTTGTTTTTGGGCAAATAATGTCAGCAGGCGCGTTGTTGCATCAAACGAAGCAGGCCGGGCGAAAAGATAGCCCTGCCCGAGGCGGCAGCCCAACTCTCCCAGAATGCGTGACTGTTCTGGGGTTTCGATCCCTTCGGCGACCAGCTTCATGCCTAGCTTGCGGGCGATGTCGATAATCGAACCGACAACAACATCGCTGGCCTTGTTGGTTCCAAGGCGAGCCACAAAGGAGCGGTCGATCTTGATGATGTCGACGGGAAAGCTTAGCAGATGGGTGAGTGAAGCAAACCCGGTGCCGAAATCGTCGAGGGCAACCAGCAGGCCACGCTGGCGAAGGGCGCTGACGGCCCGCGGCACCATTTGTTGCTTGCCGCCCATGTAAACGGCTTCGTTGACCTCAAGAATGATGTGTTTAAGCGGCACGCGCGCCTTTTCAAAGGTTTCGACAATACGCTGTTCGAGGTCGCCGCGCTGGAAATCGCCGGTCGTGACGTTGATTCCCACATGCTGGAAGGCGATACCAAGGTCAAGCCAATGTCGAATGTCGGAAGCGACCTGGGTGAGCATCTCCCCGGTCACCTGCCAAGCGATGCGTGGATCGGCCAGAGCGGCATGAAATTCGCCGGCCCCGGCGATGCGATCATCGGGCATACGCATGCGGACCAAGGCTTCAAGGCCAACGATCTCGGATGTGTCGAGCCGCACTATAGGCTGGTAGTGGGCGAGGATGCGCTTGTCGCGCAGCGCCTGATCGACACTGCGAACTATATTCGCACGCTCCAGCATGGAGGTGCGCAGGCCGGGACAAAACCGCACATAGCCGCCACGCCTCGTTTCCTTGGCATGGTAGAGGGCGAAGTCGGCATTCTGGCTCAGCGACGCACTGTCGGCGCCGTCGGGCCCGTAAAGTGCGCCGCCTACTGTGATGTGAGGATTAATGGTCTGATCGCCAGCTTCGATGAGGCCACGGACCGCTTCGAGTATTCGGCAAGCGGCATCGTTGAGGCTTTGATCATCGGGGCAGTCGGCAACGATGACGGCAAATTCGTCGCCGCCCAGCCGGCACGTGGTCAAGGACGGATGGCAGTTGCTGAGGCGCTCGCCAACGGTGCGGATCAGCAGATCGCCATGGTTGTGGCCTAAAGTGTCATTGACCAGTTTGAGGTGATCGACATCGACCAGCATGAGCCCAAAGGGCTCGTTGGCCTCGATAGCATGGCTGAGCAGATTGTTGAACTGCCCGCGATTGGGGAGGCCTGTCAGGGCGTCGAAAAAGGCCAGGCGCTGGTTGCGGCGGCGGACTCGGTCCTGTCCGATGGCAATGGCGCATAGATGCAAACAGGTCTGCACGATGCTGCGTTCCATTTCGTCGGGCCCGCGACATGTCCTGTAGTAAAAGGCGAAGGTCGCAACCACTGCCCCGTCCTGATCGCAGATGGGGCTGGACCAGCAGGCACGAAGGCCAAGCGGGGCCACAAGATCTCGATATCCCTCCCAAAGCGGGTCGTTTTCTATGTCGGTCACCATGACTGGCACCTTGCGGAAAGCCGCCGTTCCGCATGAACCCACGTGTGGACCAGCTTGGATCCCTTCAACGGCACCTGCACAGGCTGATGGCAAGCTAGGTGCAGCGAGCGGATGGAGAACCTGTTCGCTGTCCACTAGAAGAATGGAGCAGATCGCATCTGGCGCCAGCTTTTCGGCACAGCGACACAGCAAATCGGCCACTGAAGCCAGTGGCTCGCCTAGCGCGATCGCTTCCAGAACCTGGGTCTGGAGGCGCAACAGCAGACCCGTATCGTCTCGATGCATGATGACGAATGCCCCCACCTTACTTCACTTTACCAGGCGGGAGTGAAAGCCAGGTTCCTAAACAGGTACGATTTTACCGATCACGCCATTGCAGACTGGTCGCGGCGGAGCTTGGATAGTCAGCTTACAAAGCCATTACAGGTGCAGTCACTCAGTTTTAACCATTTAAAACAATGCCCTAGGCAACCAACGTCAAGTGGCCGCGTTGCCCGACTGAACTCATCCAAGGAGGCAGGCATGCCCATTGAACGCGAAACGATCATCGAGCGCAGCGCACCCAGCGAAACCGTTGTTGTTCGCAACGGCAGCCCTTTCCGCATTGTAGGCATCATCGTTGCGCTGGTGATCGCGGCCCTGCTGATCCTGTGGTTGGCGAATGGTGGCATTTCGAGCAGCGGGGATGCGGTGAATGTAGACCTGCCCAACGTGTCGGTGACCCCATAACCTTGGCTTGGGTGCCCAGCAGGGCACCCACTCTCTTACGCTAGAGCGGAGTGAACAGAATGCTCATTCTCTTCCTTGTTTGCGTGTTTGCCCTTCTATCATGCGCTGCTGCAGCAGGCCTTATTGCCAGCACGCAGAATGGCAACGATGCGGCGCGTTCCCTGACCGGCCTGTCCCTTGGCGCTGAGGAAAGTGCCGGTTAGCCAGCAGCAGGCAGGACGGCTTTGGCTAGAGGCAAACAGAGCGTAACGGTCAACCCGCCAGAGTGTGTGTGGCTAAAGCTCATCGTGCCTTGGTTGATCTGAACGATCTCGGCCGCTATGGCGAGGCCGAGCCCGGTGCCCGGCAGGCTTTGATCAAGCCGTAGTCCTCGAACGCCGAGAGAGTTGAGGTATTGGTCGGGGATGCCGGGGCCATCATCGCAGATCTCGAGGATGGCTTTGTCGCCCTGTTGCTTGCTGCGAATGACGACGCGGCTGGTTGCCCATTTCGCAGCGTTTTCCAGGGTGACACCCACCAGTTCAAGCAGGTCCTGTCGATGGATGTCGACCCAGCAGTCGTCGGCGAGTTCGGCTGACCAGTGCAGGCTTTCTCCCCTGCCCGTCTTTTTGAGCACGGTTAGCGTCCGCAATACGGTTGTATTGAGCGAAGAGCGCGTGCTGTGCGACGAGGTGCGTAGGCGCAATGCTGCAAGCCGCATCTGGTAATCGACACGTTCGGACATCTCTGTGCTGAGGTCGCTAAGTAGATCGGCCTCTGCCGCGTTTCCGCCCTCGCGCAGACGATCGGCAATGCCATGCACGGCAGCCAGTGGTGTCTTAAGACCATGCGCAAGGTCGGCCGCGCGCGCCCGGGCGCGGTCCATCATCACGTCGCGCGCTTCAAGCAGTTCGTTGACCTCCTGCACCATGGACTGCAATTCGGTGGGAAAGGTGCCTTCCATGCGGGAAGCATGGCCATGGCGAACTTGCTCGATGGCATGCTCGACGTTGCGGATCGGGGCCAGGCCGACTTTGATCTGCATCCAAGCCATAACCACGATCAGCGCGCCGAGAAGAGTCAGAACCTGCATCAGGTCACGGCCGAAGCGCTGTGTTGCTTGAAGGAATGGTGCACGATCCTGTCCAACGGTCACGCGATAAGAGCGCGGGCCGTTTGCACCGGTGATTTCTAGGTCGCTGCTCAGCAGCATCAGCGGACGCCCTTCCGGGCCACTGGCATGGTGGAGATTGCCATCAGTCTCAGCGGCGTCGATGATGAAGTCCCAAAGTGAGCGTGAGCGGCCTATGCGACCCGTTTGGAGGTCTTCAATCTGCCAGTAGCGGCCACTAAAAGGCGTGGCATAGCGGGGATCAGGCAGCGGCGCGGCAAGGCTGGGTGCCTCCTGTTCTGTGTCGATCACGGCGGCAAGCCGCGACAGGGCCGCGTCCATGTCCTCGCGAGCCGTTCGTTCCAAATTGATGCCGAAGATGAACTGCAGCGCTAGTCCAGCGGCGAGCAGCGACGCGAGGACCCAAAGAACGGCCAGGCCCATCATGCGCAGGCGAAGGGAATGGATGGTCAATAGCCATCACCGAGTGTGTAGCCAAAGCCGCGCTTGGTGCGGATAACGTCCTGTCCCAGGCGCTTGCGCACACGGGCAACCAGCACTTCAACGGCATTGGAGTCGCGCTCATAATCCTGATTGTAGATGTGCTCGGTGATCTCAAGCTGGGAGATCACCTGACCACGATGGTGCACCAGATAGGAGACGAGTTTGAACTCCTGCGGCGTCAATTCCATTGAGATCCCAGCCTCTGACACTTCCATGGTGCGCAGATCGAGCGTGTATTTGCCAAAGGTGATGCGCGATGAGGCCAGACCGTTGGCGCGCCGCACCAGAGCGCGCAGGCGAGCGATGATCTCCTGCACATGGAAAGGCTTGACGACATAGTCGTCGGCACCCGCTTCGATGCCGTCGACACGCTCTTCCCATTGGCCGCGTGCGGTCAGGATCAAAACAGGGGCAAGCCTTCCCGCCGCACGCCAGCGCTTGAGAATGGTGATGCCATCCATCTGCGGCAGGCCCAGATCCAGCACGATGGCATCGAAGGCTTCGTTGTCGCCCCGGTACCAAGCAACCTCGCCATCGCGTTCGCGCTCGACGCCGAAACCTGCTTTGCCCAGAGCGGTGATCAGCGTTCCGGCGATCCGGTCATCGTCTTCCGCGATCAGCACGCGCATCTATCAGTTCTCCACGTGCAGACCAGTACGCGCGTCATAGCGCTCTGTGATGACCTTGCCCTCTGGTGTGAGCACTGTGGCGACATAGATGAGGGAGTCGCCTACCCGCTGGAGTTGCGCATCGATGATCTCTCCGCCGGTCCGTTCTCGAAGATCGGGCAGTATGGCTTCGAGCGACACGGCCTTACCCGCCTCCACTGCTTGGATCGCTTCGGTCTCGGGAAGCTCGCC
>CAKTFF010000071.1 GCA_934553185.1 uncultured Devosia sp. | reverse complement strand
TGGCGATCCCGGCAGGACTCGAACCTGCGACCAACAGCTTAGAAGGCTGCTGCTCTATCCAGCTGAGCTACGGGACCCGCACAGATGCTCCCCCTTTAGCGCATTTACCGGCAATGTGAACTGCCTTGTTGCGCGATCGCCAACGACAACGAGTCTGAGGCTGGAATCGCAAACAATGCCTCCAACTTTGGAAAGCAGGATAGGGTGTTCCAGAACCAACCCGACTAGGGGCGCGGCTCTGATCAGCATCCAGTGTCCAAGCGGGAAAGGTGAAGCGCTTTACTTCTCTCTCGCTACCGCAGCGAGCGTTTTAGTAAGTCATTACAAAGCCTCATACTTCAGCGATGAAGGCCTTCAGTGACGGTCTTAGAAAGAGCGAGATTGTTCAAGCCATTTAATCGGTATTGACAGCAGCCGGAGACGTGAGTGAAACTAATGCAATCGATTGCAGAGGTTTGGTGAGCCACGCATCGCAATCGATTACATGCAGCCAGCTCGGGATGTCTCACAAGAAGACAGCCTTGCGGCTGGTGCTTCGCAGGGGCGCTTCGCTCCAGGTGATGTTGGGAGGAAAATCGATGAAGAAGTTTACCGTAGCGGCCGCAATGGCTGCTGCACTGATGAGCTCGACTGCATCTATGGCTGTCGAACTCGAGGTCACGCACTGGTGGACGTCGGCCGGTGAAGCCGCCGCCATCGCAGAATTTGCCAAAGTCTTCGAGGAGCAGACCGGCAATACTTGGGTAGATAGTGCCTTGGCTGGCTCGGGCACCGGTGCCAACCCCGTCATCATCAGCCGCATCATTGGCGGCGACCCGATGGGCGCCACCCAGATGAATACCGGCCGTGACGCCGAAGAGCTGATCCAAGCCGGCCTGATGCGCGACCTGACCGACATCGTTGCCGACATGAACATCGATGAAATGTATGTCGATCAGTCGCTGCTTGAGCCATGCCGTTACGAAGGCGGTCTTTACTGCCTGCCGATCAACATTCATTCCTGGGATTGGCTCTGGCTGTCCACCGCTGCCTACGAAAAGATCGGCCAGCCGGTTCCCAAGGACTGGAACGAATATATCGCCTCCTGGCCTGCGCTGCAGGAAGCGGGCATCCTGCCTTTCGGTCTGGCCTCCGGCTGGCCGATCAACGGCGTTCCCGGCGTTCTGATGGCGGGCATCGGCGGCACGGACCTAGTGCTGGCCGTCAATCGCGACAAGAGCGCCGAAGCCGTGCGCGGTCCTGATTTCCGCAAGGTTGCCGAAGCGATGGATCAGCTCCGCAGCGTTGTTTCGCCAGAAACCATGGTTCCCTCCTTCGGTGACGTCGGCACCCAGATGCTGGAAGGCACCGCAGCTGGCAACATTCATGGCGACTGGCTCCAGGGCGACCTGCAGATCGCTGGCGGCGTTCCCGGCGAGGACTATGAATGCCTGCCTGCTCTGGGCCTTGGCACCCAGCTGACCGGCGGCGGCGACTCGTTCTACTTCCCGGTTCTGCCCGAAGGCACCGACCCGGCTGTGATCGAAGCGCAGGAACAGCTTGCCCGCATCCTGATCTCGCCGGATGCCCAGCTTCAGTTCAACATGGTCAAGGGCTCCATGCCCATCCGCACCGATATCGATCTGTCTCAGGCCAATGCCTGCATGACCAAGGCGCTTGCTTTGCTCGACAACGGCCTGCTGCCCTCTGGTGACTTCTCTCTTTCGAGCGACACCCAGAAGCAGCTCGAAGACCTCAACCTCGAGTTCATCGGCGACGACAGCATCACCGTCGACGACTATATCGAGCGCTATGCTTCGATCATCGAGCAGGCCGACTAACGCAGCCACTGCCCTTAGCGGCGCACTGGTTTGACGTGATGGCCGGCCTTGATCGCCAAGGCCGGCCTTTTCCATATGGAGAAGCATAATGGCGGATATCGCCGCACAGCCGGGACACGTTGCCGGCGGGACAACCCGTCGTGGTTTCATTCATAGGCTGTTCCTGCACAACGTCACGGCTAAGATCGCCGCTGTGCCGATGATCGCGACCGTTCTCGTGATTTTCGTCGGTTGCACTGTCTGGACGGTTTTCTACTCTTTTACCAACTCCAAACTCTTGCCGCGCAACGACTTCGTCGGCTTCGACCAGTACACACGACTGTTCGCCGCCTCGCGCTGGAACGTCTCGATCTGGAACCTCGTGCTTTATGGCTCAATGTCGCTGGTCATGACGTTGGTCATCGGCTTTCTTCTGGCCGTGCTGATGGATCAAAAGATCCGTTTTGAGAGCGCTTTCCGGACCATCATGCTTTACCCCTTCGCCCTCTCGTTCATCGTGACGGGTCTGGTGTGGCAGTGGATCATGAACCCAACGCTGGGCCTCCAGGGCACGATGCGTAATCTGGGCTGGACGGGCTTCACCTTTGACTGGATCGCCAATCCGCGTTTGGTCTTGTTTGCGCTACTGATCGCCGGGCTTTGGCAAGGCGTCGGCTTCTGCATGATCCTGATGCTGGCCGGTCTGCGCGGCGTAGACGAAGAAATCTGGAAGGCCGCCCGAGTGGACGGCATCCCCACCTGGCGCACCTACCTTTCGGTTGTTCTGCCCATGATGCGCGGCGTGCTCGTCACGGCTGTGGTGATCATCGGCTCGGGCATTGTTCGCCTTTATGACCTGGTGGTGGCCCTGACCAATGGCGGCCCCGGCATCTCCTCGGAAGTGCCCGCCAAATACGTCTACGACTACATGTTTGGCGGCGGTAATATCGGGCAAGGCCTCGCTGCATCCACCATGATGCTGCTCACCGTGCTGATCATCATGATACCGTGGGCCTATCTTGAATTCGGCGGAAAAGGGCGACGCGTATGAGCCAGACCACACCCATGACCGCTGCGCGGCCCATGACAACCGGCTCTGCCGGCGAACCGCGTGGAAAGCGTCCCAAGCCGTTTTTCACGCCCAAAAAGATCATGATTTATACGACCTTGGTCTTTTTCGCCCTCTATTTTCTGTTCCCGCTCTACGTGATGGTGGTGACGTCGCTCAAGACGATGCCCGAAATCCGCTTCGGCAACATTTTCGCTCTGCCAACGGCCCCAAGCTTTGATCCCTGGGTCAAGGCTTGGACCGGCGCCTGCACCGGCCTGACCTGCGAGGGACTGGCGCCTGGTTTTTGGAACTCGGTTAAGATCACCATTCCCTCCACCATTGTGTCAATCTTCATCGCCGCGGTGAACGGCTATGCTCTGGTGAACTGGCGCTTCAAGGGCTCGGAAGTGTTCTTCGCCATCCTGATCTTTGGCTCGTTCATTCCGTATCAGGTCATGCTTTATCCGCTGGTGATGATCACTCGCGAACTGGGTATTTTTGGCAGCCTGACCGGTGTCATCGTCATCCACACCATTTTCGGCATGCCCATTCTCACCCTGTTATTCCGCAATTACTTTGCGTCTCTGCCTCAGGAACTGTTCAAGGCCGCACGTGTCGATGGGGCAGGGTTCTGGCGCATCTTCTTCGAGATCATGCTGCCCATGTCGCTGCCGATCTTCGTGGTGGCGCTGATCCTGCAGATCACCGGCATATGGAACGACTTCCTGTTCGGCGTGGTGTTTGCCGGCACGCAGAACCTGCCCATGACCGTTCAGCTCAACAACATCGTCAACTCGGCCCAGGGCACGCCGGAATACAACGTCAACATGGCGGCAACCGTGCTGACGGGTCTCGTGCCGCTGATCATCTACTTTGTGTCCGGCAAGCTGTTCGTACGCGGCGTCGCCGCCGGCGCCGTGAAGGGATAATCCAATGCAAACCAGCGTTTCCATCAAAGACCTCTCGCTCAACTTCGGCAGCGTCAAGGTTCTCGAAAACCTCAATCTCGATATCGCCCAAGGCGAATTCATCGTTCTGCTCGGGCCGTCCGGCTGTGGGAAGTCCACCCTGCTCAACTGCATCGCCGGTCTTCTCGATGTGTCCGATGGCCAAATTTTTATCGGCGGCAAGAACGTTACCTGGCTTGAGCCTAAGGACCGCGGCATCGGCATGGTGTTCCAGTCCTACGCCCTCTATCCGCAGATGACGGTGGAGAAGAACCTCTCCTTCGGTCTGCGCGTATCGGGCATGGCCAAGGACGAGATTGATCGCCGCGTGACCCGTGCCGCTGAAATCCTCCAGATCCAGCCATTGCTCGGACGTAAGCCCGCCAACCTTTCAGGTGGCCAGCGTCAGCGCGTTGCCATCGGCCGCGCGCTGGTGCGCGACGTGGACGTGTTCCTGTTCGACGAACCGCTGTCCAACCTCGACGCCAAGCTCCGCAGCGATCTTCGCGTCGAGATCAAGCGGCTGCATCAGCGGCTCAAGAACACCATGATCTATGTGACGCACGATCAGATCGAGGCGCTGACCCTGGCTGACCGCATCGCTATCATGAAGAATGGCGTGATCCAGCAACTGGCCGATCCGCACACGATCTATAACAAGCCCAGCAGCCTTTACGTGGCAGGCTTCATCGGTTCGCCATCGATGAACTTCATGCCCGGCAGCATGGAGAATGGCAGTTTCACCACCACGGATGGGACCAGCATCCCGCTTGGCACTTACCACTTCAAAGATAGTCGCGATCCCGGCGCAACGAAGGCTGTGCTTGGCGTGCGTCCCGAGCACATCTTTGTGGGTGAAGCCGCACAGTCGATGCCGTTCCAGACCATGGCCGAGATCGAGATCGTTGAACCGATGGGTTCGGAAACGCTGGCCTGGACCAAAATTGCCGGCCTGCCGATCACCTTCCGCTGCAGCAGCGATATCCCGCTTGCCGTCGGCGACAAGGTAACCCTTGGCTTCGATGTCGCGCGTGGGTCCTTGTTCGACGCCCAAACGGAGAGCCGTCTGTGATTATTGCCGCCGCTGCATAAGCGTCGGTAGCCCGGCCCCGGCCAATAAACTCCCATCTGCGCCGTGGCGGATGTTGCCGGCTTTGTGTCGGCAGCTTCCGACTCGTGCCACTCACATCAAAACTCAAGAGGCCAACAATGACTGTGTTGTCATTCCAACTCTACAGCGCCCGCAACTATTCAAATCAATCCGAGTTCCTCGCCAAGCTTGGCGAGCTTGGCTATACCCAGGTGGAAGGTTATGGCGGGCTCTACGGCGATGCCGCTGGCCTTGCCGCAGACCTTAAGAAGAACGGCCTGTCCATGCCCACGGGCCACTTCGGGCCCGCTCAGGTCGCTGATGTGTCGACCACGCTCAAAACTGCAGAGACACTTGGCATCAAGAAGATATTCTGTCCCCATATTGGTCCCGAGGGCCGGAGCAAGGACGAATCCAAGTGGCTCGAACTTGCCGAGATGCTGGCGAAGGCTGCCGAGACCTACACCAAGGAAGGCTATGGCTTCGGTTGGCATAACCATGACTTTGAGTTCGTGCCCACTACAACAGGCCGGACGCCCATGGAGATCATCCTTGAGACGGCACCGTCTATCGAGTGGGAATGTGACGTGGCCTGGGTCGTGCGTGGCAAGGCGGATCCTATCGCCTGGTTCGACCGCTACGGCAGCCGCATTACGGCGGTTCACGTCAAGGACATCGCTCCCGCCGGCCAGAATGCCGATGAAGATGGTTGGGCTGATGTCGGCCACGGTGTGCTCGATTGGGACAACCTGATCGGCAAGGTCACCGGCAAGACCCAGGCACAGTATTTCGTTGCCGAGCACGACAAGCCGTCGGACGCACTGCGTTTCGCGTCTCGCTCGATTGCAACCGCCAGCAAGTGGAAATAAGCCATGGCCAAAACCTTTGGCGTCGGCATCATGGGTGCCGGCAATATTTCGAGTGCCTATCTGCGCCTTGCGCCTCTGTTCAAGGGGCTTGATGTCCGTGCAGTCGCTGACATCCTGCCCGCCGCAGCGCAGAAGCGCGCCGACGAGTTTGGCGTCCGCGCCCAAACGCCGGATGAACTGCTCGCCAACAGTGAAGTGGACGTTATCGTCAACCTGACGATCCCATCGACGCACTACAAGGTGTCCATGGACATCGTGTCGTCCGGTAAGCACGCCTATTCGGAAAAGCCCTTCGTGCTGTCGCTTGAAGAGGGCCAGTCGCTCAAGAAGGCTGCTGACGAACGTGGTCTTCTCGTGGGTTCGGCTCCAGATACGTTCCTGGGCGGCGCTCACCAGCAGGCGCGCGAAATCATCGACTCCGGCCAATTGGGCAAGATCATGAGCGGCACCATGCATGTGATGAGTCGCGGCATGGAGCACTGGCATCCCAATCCGGACTTCTTCTTTCAGCCCGGCGCCGGACCGATCCTTGATCTTGGTCCTTACTACGTCACTGACCTCATCCACCTGCTGGGCCCGATCAAGCGTCTGTCTGCCTTCACCAATATGGCCCGCACAGAGCGTGAAGTGACCGCCGAAGGCCCTAACAAGGGCACCTTTGTCAAGGTCGGTACACCCACTACCATCCACGGCGTGCTCGAGTTTGCCTCGGGTGCCATTGTGACGATCGGGGCAAGCTGGGACGTGGCGGCCCACGGGCACCACAATATCGAGCTCTATGGCACGGACGGATCGATCTTTGTTCCCGATCCGAACTTCTTTGGCGGCGATCTGACGACGGCCAACATCGCCGGTGAGCGGACCAGCGTCACACCTTGGGATCATCCCTTCGGCAAGGCTAATCAGGACCTTGATAAGCCGACACCGCGGGCAAACTATCGCGCTGCCGGCCTGGCGGACATGATGGCGTCCATCGAAGGCGGCTATCGCGCCCGTTGTGGTCTCGACGTCGCTCTTCATGCGGTCGACGTCATGACCAGCCTCCTCAAAGCGGGCGAAACTGGGCAGGTGATCACGCTCCAAACAACCTGCGAGCGGCCGCTGTCACTGAGCCCGGCAGAGGCACAGGCGCTGCTCAAGTAGGGCGAGGGACGTACCTCATTGACAGGCATGATCTGCCGGTCAAGACTGGTTATCAACAAAGGCGGCGGTCGATCCGCCGCCTTAATCTTAAGCAAAACAAGGGCGCGCAGCGCTATCGGAGGAGAATCGTATGCGTACTATCAAGGGCCCAGGCATTTTTCTGGCTCAGTTCGCGGGTGACGCAGCGCCCTTCAACTCTTTTGACGCCATTTGCGGCTGGGCTGCTAACTACGGCTACAAGGGTGTCCAGATCCCAACCTGGGTCGGTTCGCTGATCGACCTCGAAAAGGCCGCAACGTCCAAGACCTATGCCGACGAGCTCAAGGGCACCGCCGCGAAGCACGGCCTGGAGATCACCGAGCTTTCAACGCACCTGCAGGGCCAGCTTGTTGCCGCTCACCCCGTCTACGACACCATGCTGGATGGCTTCGCCCCAGCCTCTGTCCATGGCAATCCACAGGCGCGGCAGGAATGGGCCGTGCAGCAGCTGATGTGGGCAGCCAAGGCCTCACAGAATCTCGGACTGACCGAACACGCGACCTTCTCGGGCGCACTGGCCTGGCCGTTCCTTTATCCCTTTCCTCAACGCCCAGCGGGTCTTGTTGAAGAAGCTTTCGATGAACTGGCACGCCGCTGGACGCCGATCCTCGATGCCATGGATGAGAACGGCGTCGACCTCTGCTACGAAATTCATCCCGGCGAAGACCTCCATGACGGGGTCACCTATGAGATGTTCCTTGAGCGCGTGAAGAACCACCCGCGCGCCAACCTGCTTTATGATCCAAGCCACTTCGTGCTGCAGCAACTCGGTTACCTCGACTACATCGACATCTACCACGAGCGAATCCGGATGTTCCACGTCAAGGACGCCGAGTTCAACCCGACCGGGCGGCAGGGCGTCTATGGCGGCTACCAGAGCTGGATCAACAGGGCAGGGCGCTTCCGCTCGCTTGGCGACGGACAGGTCGATTTCGCCTCGGTGTTCAGCAAAATGGCGCAGTATGACTTCGCCGGCTGGGCCGTGCTGGAATGGGAATGCGCCATAAAGCATCCCGAAGACGGCGCCCGCGAAGGCGCGGAGTTCATCAAGAACCACATCATCCGCGTCACCGAACACGCCTTCGATGACTTCGCTTCGGCAGGAACGGATCTGGCCGCAAACCGCAAGATACTCGGGCTGAGCTAAGGGAGAAATCGATATGGCTGAAAACGGGGCGAGGCGTATTCGCCTGGGCATGGTTGGCGGCGGCACCGGAGCCTTCATCGGCTACGTGCACCGCGTTGCAGCACGGATCGATGGCGACTACGATCTGGTGGCTGGCGCTCTATCGTCCCGGCCCGAAGTCGCTCAGGAGTCGGGACGCAATCTCGGTCTGGCCGAAGACCGGATCTATACGTCTTATGAAGAAATGGCCCGCGCCGAAGCTGCACGTCCCGATGGAATCGAGGCTGTGTCGATCGTTACGCCGAACCATATGCACTTCGGCCCCGCCAAGGCGTTCCTCGAAGCCGGCATCCACGTGATCTGCGACAAGCCGATCACCAGCACGCTGGAAGATGCGCGCAAGCTGGCCGAGATCAAACCGGCCAAGGGTGCCCGGTTTCTCCTCACACACAATTACACCGGCTACCCGCTGATCCGACAGGCGCGCGAACTGGTCGAGTCTGGCGCTTTGGGCAATCTGCGGGTCGTGCAGGTAGAATATCCACAAGATTGGCTAACCGAAGCAACCGGCGAGGAAAACAAGCAAGCCT
>CAKTFF010000070.1 GCA_934553185.1 uncultured Devosia sp. | reverse complement strand
GATCAACAGCGTCGCATACACCGCCACGATGCCCAGCAGATTGGGTACGATATGGCGAAAAATAATGTCCAGCGGCCTTGACCCCGTGGCAATCGCCGCCTCGACGAATTCGCGGTTCTTGAGCGTCAATGTCTGCCCGCGCACCACGCGCGCCATGCCCAGCCACGAGACCAGGCCGATGCCGACAAACAGCATGATGAACGAACGGCCGAAAATGATCAGCAGCAGGATCAGGATGAACATATAGGGGATGGAGTAAATGATATCGACCAGCCGCATCATGAGGCTATCGATACGCCCGCCGAAATAGCCGGCAATGGCGCCATAGATCGTCCCCACCACCACTGCGATGCCCGAGCCGATCAGCCCCACCATCAGCGACACCTGCGTGCCCTGGATCACCCTGGAATAAAGATCGCGCCCCACGGTGTCGGTGCCGAAGAAGTGCCCCGTCTCAATCGAAGGATAGCCTCTAGTCGCCACATTGCCGACCACGGTCCAGTCGATCTTGGCGATTGTCCAGCGGGCAAAAAACGGCCCAACAAGGGTGAACAACACAACCGCCAGGAGAATGATGAGGCTCACCATTGCCGCTTTGTTGCGCATGAAGCGCCGTCCGGCATCGAGCCAGAGCGAGCGCCCCTTTGCAGGTGGCTCGCTCACGGCCAACTGCTTGGCGGCCAGGGTCTGTACGCGTTCGTCTGCCAGCATGAACCCGACCTCCTAGAGTTTGATCTTGGGGTCGATCCAGGCATAAAGCACATCGACAACCAGGTTGGCGGCTATGGTCAGTGCCCCGAGCAGGATGGTGATCCCCAAAATGGTGGAATAGTCGCGGTTGAGCGCGCTGTTAACGAAGGCCTGCCCGATGCCGCCGGTGGAAAAATAAAGGTCGATCACCACCGAGCCGGTGACCATGCCCACAAAGACCGGCCCCAGATAGGACACGACAGGCAGCAAAGCCGGCCGCAAGGCATGGCCGAAGATGACCTGCCAGCTCGGCAGACCCTTGGCCCGCGCCGTGCGGATATAGTTCGAGCCCAGCACTTCGAGCATGGACGAGCGCGCGATCCGGGCAATATTGGCGAGGTAACTGGTCGCCAGCGCCACGACGGGGAGAATAACATTGCTCCAGTGCCCGTCATTCCAGCCGCCGCCCGGCAACCAGCGCAGCCACAGGGTAAAGATCAGCACCAGGATCGGCGCCATCACGAAATTGGGCACTACCTGCGCACCAACGGTGAAGCCGACGGCCAGGTAGTCGGCCCAGCTGTTCTGGCGCACTGCAGCAAAGATGCCGACACTGATCCCGATCACCGAAGCGGCCAGGAACGCCCAGGCGCCATAGGTGAAGGTAACCGGAAAACCCTGCGCGATGATGTCGTTGACCGTCCGGTCGCGATATTGGAACGAGGGTCCGAAATCGAAGCGGAACACGACGTTGTAGACATATTCGAGCAGCTGCTGCCACTCCGGCTTATCCAGCCCGTAACGTGCGAAGATATTGTCCAGCACCGCCTGCGGCACGGTCTTTTCGCCGGCAAACGGGTTGCCGGGTGCCAGCTTCATCAAAATGAAGGACACGATGATAAGGACGAGCATCGTCGGGATGGCGACGGCAAGACGCTTGAGAATGAATTGGATCATGGATTTGTCCAGCCCACCAGCACTTCGGTTGGGGGCGAAAGGTGCCCCGCCCCCAATGGAGGGCGGAGCACTTTGAAGGGCCTAAGCCTTATTCGGCGATCTTGTAGAGGTCCTTGGCATACCAGTTCTGCTCCACGTCATCAAAGGGCCAGCCTTGGACGGTAGGGGTCTGCATGAACACCTTGGCATAGAAGTAGATCGGCATGATCGGCACGTCCTTGACGATCTGCGCTTCGATCTCGGCATACTGCACGTTCGGATCTTCGGCAGTCTTGGACTCGGCCAGCCAGGCATCGACATCGGTGTTCGCATAGCCCTGGTCGTTCTGCTCGGACTTGGAATCGAGCAGCGACAGGAAGGTCGAGGCTTCGTTGTAGTCGCCACACCAGGCGTTGCGCGCCAGCTCATAGGTCTTGCTGTGGCGGGTATCGAGCAGGGTCTGGAATTCCATTTCCTGCAGAACCAGCGTCACGCCGAGCTTTTCCTGCCACATCTGGCCAACCACGGTCGCGATCTGCTTGTGGGCTTCGGACGTGTTGTAGATGTAGTTGATCGACAGCGGATTGTCCGGGCCGAAGCCGGCCTCAGCCATCAGCTCCAGTGCCCGTGCATCGCGCTCTTCCTGCGTCATGGACGCAGCGGCGATCTCGGGCATGGTGAAGCCGGCGGTCAGCGGGTGGGTAAACGAATAGGCTGGCTGCTGGCCACCCTGGAGGATGCCGTTGACCAGAACGTCGCGGTCGATGGCAAGGCTGAGCGCTTCGCGAACCTTGACGTCCTTGAGAGCCTCGAGCGGCTGCGCATCGGTCATGTTGACGCTGAAGTAATAGGTGCAGAACTGGGGCACCGAGAACGTGCTGTCGGGCAGTTCGGCTTCCAGCGCCGGATACTGGCCGGCCGGAACGTCGGTCTGGTCGACTTCGCCGGCGCGCCAGCGGGTCAGGCCCTGGTTTTCGTCGTTGATGGTGAGGAACTGAACTTCCTCGATGACAGTGTTTTCGTTGTCCCAATAGGCAGGGTTACGGTTGAGGACGACGCGTTCGCCAGGGGTGTTTTCGGCCAGCGTATAGGCGCCGTTGCCGACGAGGTTTTCCGGCTTGGTCCAGTCGATGCCCTGCTCGACATTGGGCTGATAGGTGGGGAACAGCGTGGCATGGGACAGCGAACGGATGAACCACGGGCTCGAAAAGCTCAGCGTCACTTCCAGCGTCTTGTCGTCGATCGCCTTGACGCCCAGCTGGTCAGGTTCCATTTCGCCGGCGACGATGGCATCGGCATTGGTGACGCCGACCAGGCCCACGAAATAAGCATAGTTCGAAGCGGTGTCGGGATCCACGGCGCGCTGCCAGGCATAAACGAAGTCACCGGCGGTGACGGGCTCGCCATTGCTCCAGTTGGCATTGTCGCGCAGCTTGAACGTATAGACCGTGTTGTCTTCGTTCACTTCATAGCTTTCGGCGACGCCAGGGCGCGGTTCGCCGTCCGGGCCGCTGTTGTAAAGGCCTTCAAACAGGCTGCGCACGACGGCAGAGGTGTCGACATCCTCAACCAGTTGCGGATCAAGCGTGTTGATGCTGTCCAGCACGCGATACTTGAAGACCTGCTCGTCGGCCAGCGTCGTGCCTTCGGGAACCGTTGCGGCAAATACCGGCACCGTCAATGCGGTGGTTCCCAGCAAGGCCGCGGCGGCAACAGCCGCCCTCAAAGTGTGCGCGATCTTCATTATTGTGCCATCTCCTGTGGAATGCCTGAAAATGTCTTGGTTTCCGCAGTCATGCCGCTGCGGCTTTATCAGGCTGAAAGACCTGATGATTGGACGGTATTACGCTCGTCCGTCCACTGACAAGCAAAACATTGACCTAAGCGTCAACCGGCAAGCCTTATTAACATGTCAGCCGTGTGACAAAACCAGGCTGGCGGGTAAAATTCATCACGATCGCGAGAACAGCATGAGGGCGGGCCCTAGATGAACTGCTGGGCGCCATAATGACGATGGCGACAACCAACAGGGCCACCCATGGCACCCAGCCGGGAACGCCCGGCTCGCGCGGCGGCTTGGGATCGGGCTGCTTCTTGATCGGGCGAAACTTGATGACATTGTCGCTCATGCGGCGCTTTCCACCAGGGCGGCGACACCCATGCCACCAGCCGTACAGACGCTCAGCAAAGCCCTTTTTCCCGGTTCCGTCGAGAGCAGTTTGGCCGTCAGCCCCAGAATACGCGCCCCGGTCGCAGCAAAGGGATGGCCATAGGCCAGACTTGACCCCTTGACGTTGATGCGGCCCGGATCGATCGGCCCCAGCGGCACGTCGCGCCCCAGCACGTCGCGGCAATAATCGGGGTCTTCCCAAGCCTTGAGCGTGCATAAAACCTGCGCCGCAAACGCTTCATGGAGCTCGAAATAGTCGATATCGGCAAAATGGAGGCCACGCCGCTCCAGCATTTCGCTGACCGCAATGGTGGGCGCCATCAGCAGCCCCTCGCCATGGGCGAAATCATTGCCCGCGACCCGTCCGGTGGACAGAAAAGCCAGGATCGGCAGTCCGCGCTGGCGTGCCCAGTCCTCACTCGCCAGCAGCACGGCAGAAGCACCATCTGTCAGTGGCGTCGAATTGCCGGCTGTCAGCGTGCCATGGCCCGAACTCTTGTCGAAAGCCGGCTTCAGCGTCGCCAGCTTTTCCGTGTTGGCGTCCGGCCGCACATTGTTGTCGCGCACGAGCCCGGCACAGGGCACCAAAAGGTCGTCATGGAAGCCCTCGTCATAAGCCTCTGCCGCATTGCGGTGGCTCCTAACCGCCCACGCGTCCTGCGCCGCGCGCCCGATCCCCCATTCGCGCGCCATCAATTCGCAATGCTGCCCCATGGACAGCCCCGTTCGCGGCTCGTTGACCGAAGGCGCCACTGGCGTAAGCTCACCAAAGGAAAAGCCTTTGAACGCCTTGAACTTCTCGCCACCTGAACGCGCCCTGTTCACATCCAGTAGCCGGTGCTGGAATCGAGGACCAAAGACGATGGGGCTGTCGCTCACCGTATCGGACCCGGCCGCGATGGCGCTGTCGATCTCGCCCGCAGCAATCTTGGCGCCCAGGCTCAGCGCCGCCTGCAGGCTCGTGCCACAGGCGATCTGCATCGTGGTGCCCGGCGTTCGCGGCGACAAGCCGGCGTCCAACGCCGCTTCGCGCGCAATGTTGAAATCGCGCGAATGAGCGATCACCGAGCCGGCCATCACCTCGTCGATCTTTTCGCCCTTCAGGCCGAACTTGTCGGCCAGCCCGCGCAACACCGTCCCCAGCATGGAGAGGTTGGTTTCTTCGGCATAGGCGGTGTTGCCCCGCGCAAACGGAATACGAGCCGAACCAACAATGGCAACCCTGCGAAGTTCAGTCATGTTACGCCTTCCCGTCGCTGCGCGCCTTGAGCGGTCCGCCCAGGAACGGCGCGAACCCGGTCCCCAGGATCACCCCGATATCGGCAAGACCCGCATCGGCCACCACGCCCTCGGCGAGCACCACCTCGGTCATGTCGACCAGCGGCTTGACCAATTCGCGGCCAAGACCGGCCAGATCGGCATGCTCGGGCGTTTCGCCTTTTTGCGCCTTGCCGTCGGTCCAGGTGTAAAAGCCCTGCCCCGTCTTGCGCCCCAGCTTGCCCGCCTTGACCAGCGCGTCGAACCTCGACCCGTCCGGCACGGCGTGACCAAGCTCGGTCGCCACCGACTTGCCCACATCGAGCCCCACCATATCCATCAGCTCGATCGGCCCCATCGGCATGCCGAAGGCGACGGCAGCAGCATCCAGCAGCTCCGGGCTTTCCCCACGCTCCACCCGCTCCACAGCGCCCAGCATATAGGGCATCAGCACCCGGTTAACGAGAAAGCCCGGCGCCGACTTCACCACCACCGGCGATTTCCCGATCGCCAGCGCGAAGGCCGCGCCCAAACCGATCTCGCCGTCGGTGTTGAACCGCGAGCGGATCACCTCCACCAGCGGCAGCTGCGCCACGGGATTAAAGAAATGGAGCCCGATCAGCCGCTCCGGCCGCTCCAGATGTTCGGCAATCCGCTCCAGCTCGATCGATGATGTGTTTGTGGCAAGGATGGCCCCCGGCTTGATCCGCCCTTCCAGCCCGCCAAAGATCGCCTGCTTGACCTCGAGCTTTTCCACCACCGCTTCAATCACGACGTCGGCCCGCGCCACGCCCCTGCCCTCGGGATCAGCCTCGAGCCGCAGCATCGCCGCATCCACCTCGTGCTTTTTCTTGAGCCGCTTGCGAAACAGCGCCTTGCCCCGGTCCAGCGCCGGCTGGATACGCGCCATGTCGAGGTCCTGCAGCGTCACGCTCATGCCGCGATAAGCGCACCAGGCCGCGATATCGCCGCCCATCACCCCCGCGCCGATCACATGCACGCGGGCAAACCGCGCCCCCTTGCTGCCCTGCTTCTTGAGCGCCTCGGATGCGAAAAACACCCGCCGGAGGTTGGTCGCCGTATCGGACCCCATCAGCGGCACAAAGGCGTCCACTTCCCCGGCCACCATCGCCCGCCAGTCGTGCCCGTGCTTTTCAAATAGATCGATCAGCGCATAGGGGGCTGGATAATGCTCCGGACGCGCCTTTTTTCCAGCCTGTTCCCGCATCTTGCCGGCAACAAGGCCCCGTAATGGCCCCATGGCCATGACCTTCTTGCCAAGGCTTGCCTCCGCCGATTTCCGCTTCCCCAAAACCGCCTTGCGCGCTTCCCAGCGCAGCATGTCGCGGTGCCGCACCAGCTTGTCGACAAGGTTCATGCCCCGCGCCGCACCGGCCTTGAGCATCCTGCCCGTCAGCATGATTCCCATCGCATCCACCGGCCCCGCCTGCCGGATCGATCGACCCGTGCCGCCAAAACCCGGAAAGATCCCGAGATTGACCTCGGGAAAACCGATCCGCGTCTTGTCGTCATTAACCGCCACCCGATAATGGCAGGCCAAGGCCAGTTCCAGTCCGCCACCCAGGCAGAAGCCATGAATGCCGGCAACCACCGGCACGGAAAGGCTCTCGATCTTGGCAAACAGCGCATGCGTCCGCTTGAGCGCTTCGGGCAGCACCGAAAAGTCGCTCATTGCATCGAATTCGCTGATATCGGCTCCAGCGATAAACCCGCTCTCCTTGCCGCTGAGCAGGATGACGCCCACCAGCTCGCCCGCGCGCGCCAGCTCTTCAAACCGGCTCACCAGCAGTTCCAGCTCGCCGATCGCATCGCGGCTCAGCGTGTTGACCGGCCCGGGCGTATCGATGGTTAGCCAGCCCAGCTGTTCCACATCGCGGTGAAACCGCCAATTCCGCGTTTCGGGCATGCTCGGCTGGATCATAAACTGCTCCTCTGCCACGCCCTCGTGGTTCGAGGGTCGCTACGCTCCCACCTCACCATGAGGCCTACTGGAAGCTCGATATCAAAGTAGCCCTCATGGTGAGGTGCGAGCTCTTCGCGAGCCTCGAACCGTGATGAGTGTACCGACAGGGTAAATCGCTCCAGTGGAGCGATTTGAAGGAAGAACGCCCGGAGGGCTGAGGGCGTGACACCATCACTCCGCCGCTACCCTCTGCCCACGCTCGGCCACCAAATCCTCCGGCGCGAAATCATCTACCCGCACCACCCGGTCCGTCGCCTCATCAGCAGCCCGAATGATGCCGGCCTCGTTGTCGTTGAGGACCCCGGCCGCCACCGCATCGGCAATGGCATCCCGGTCCAGCCGCCGCTCGATTACGCCCTTTCGGGCCGCCCGGATGAACCGGGCCTCGATCTCCTCGGCCTCATGCACCTTGATCAGCGCATCTTCCAGCACACCCGTAATGTCTTCGGGGTCGGTGGACACATACGCCCCGGTGGTCAACCGATCTCGAAAGGCCCCAGGCTGCAGCACCGCGCGGACAAGCCGGTAATTGACCCGGTCCGAAGCCGGCTTGGCATGGCGCCCCAGGGGGAAACACAGCACGCGCATCGCCCAGGCAAAGGGGGCATTGGGGAAGTTGGCGAACACCTCGCCAAAGCTCTTCTCCATCGCCGCAATCCGGTCCGCCATGATGGCGTCAACCAGCGGGCGGTCCTCGGCCAGCTGCCCCTCGTCCTCCCACCGCCGCAAAGTCGCCGACATCAGATAAAGCTCGCTCAGAATATCCGCCATCCGCCCGCTCAGCTTCTGCTTGCGCTTGAGCTGCCCACCCAGAAACACCGTGGTCCAGTCCGCCGTCAGCGCAAAAGCCTGCGAATAGCGATGCAACTGCCGATACCACTGCGCCATCGGCCCTTGATGCGGCGTCGAGGCAAAAGCCGCATTGCTGACGCCATGAAGAAAGCTCGCCACCATGTTGCGCAGCATGAATTTGGTATGCCCGCCAAAGGCGCTGTCGAAGTGGTCGATCCCCACCTTGCGGTCCTTGTTCCCCGCCGCCGCGATCTCGCGATATAAAAACGGATGCGCCCGCAACACGCCCTGAGCAAAGGTCATCAGCGTGCGGGTGAGGATGTTCGCCCCTTCCACCGTGATGGCGACGGGGGTCGCCATATAGCCGCCAAACAGGTAATTGCTTGGCCCGTCCTGGATGGCGCGGCCGCCATGCACGTCGAAGGCGTCATCGACGCTGTCGCGCATCGCCTCGGTCGTGCGGTATTTCAGCAGCGCCGAGATCACCGCGGGCCGCTGCCCTTCGTCCACCATGGAAGCAGTCAGCCGCCGCGCCGCTTCATAAACATAGGCGCGCTTGACCATTTCCCCGATCGGCTCAGCCACCCCCTCCATCAGCCCGACGGGAATACCGAACTGCCGCCGGATCCGCGCATAAGCCGAGGTCACGCGCAGCGCCTGCTTGATCGAGATCGACCCGATCGCCGGCAACGAGATAGCGCGCCCGGTGGACAGGCATTCCATCAGCATGCGCCAGCCCTGCCCGGCATAGTCGGTGCCCCCGATCAGGAAATCCATCGGACTGAAAACGTCGCGTCCGCGCACCGGCCCGTTCATGAAAGCCTGCC
>CAKTFF010000069.1 GCA_934553185.1 uncultured Devosia sp. | reverse complement strand
AAGAACAGGAACTCATCGGCCGCGAGATCGGCGGCATCAAGCGTGGGGACGCTGATGGCAGCGGCGGAGCCGATGGCGCAATTGCCAGAAAAGACCGTCCGGTCGCCGCCGCCGACCTTGATGGCGCGCACTTCTAGCGCAATGGAGGTTGGCTTGCCCGTGTCGTTGATGCCGCGGAAGGTGATCGTCGCACTATCCGGCGAGGGCACGGCGACGACGTTGACGGGGAGGAAGAAGCGCCTGGCCATGTATTGGAGCAGCTTCCATTGCCCGCCATAGTCGAGGCTCGACCAGGAGGCGACCGGCCAGATGTCGTTGATCTGCCAGAACAGCGTGCCCATGCAGCGCGGCTTGGTGGAGCGCCAGTATTCAATGGCGGTCTTGATGGCGAGGCCCTGCTGGATCTGGCTGAGGAAGACCATCTGGTCAAAGTCGCGCGGAAAGCGGAAGTAGCGCGTCATGGTTTCAAGGATGCGGGCATTGCCGCCATTGTTGCGCTGGTGGTTCTCCATGACCGGGGAGGACGGGTTACGGTCCTTTTCCACGGCAAAGGTCTCGATGACGTTCATCGAGGTGAAGCTTTGAAAGCCGAACTCGGAGGCGAAGCGGGGATTGACGGTGCGATAGGCCTCGAACGCCTTGGCCGAGTGCCAGACGTCCCAGTAGTGGGTGTCGCCGCGCGTGTCGGCGTGCCAGCCGTCCGAGAAATCGAGATAGCCCATGGAGGGCGATGAGGGCCAGAAGCGGCGCGCCGGGTCTTCGTCTTCGACGATGTTGCCCAGCATGTTGTTGAGACGATCGTAGTTGGCGACGTAGCGCTCGGGCGCGGCCTTGGTTTCAGGATACCAGCTCAGCGAGCCGATGACCTCGTTGTCGCCGCACCAGAGGGCAATACAGGCATGATGGCTGAGGCGGCGCACCTGCTGGGTGATCTCGGCACGGACATTGTCGAGGAATGGCCGGTCGGACGGGTAGCTCATGCAGGCGAACATGAAATCGTGCCAGATCAGGATGCCAAGCTCGTCGCAGAGCTCGTAGAAGTAATCGGGCTCGTACTGACCGCCGCCCCAGATGCGCAGCATGTTCATGTTGGCGGCCTTGGCGCTTTCGAGCAGGTCGCGGATGACGGCGGGGGTTATGCGCGAAGGGATGGCGTCGGCCGGGATCCAGTTGGCGCCCATCATGGTGATGTCGCGGCCGTTCACCCGACACTTGAAGCTGTGGTCGATCTCGTCCGGTTCAACGATCCATTCGAGCTGCCTGAGGCCGATCTGGCGTGTGGTTTTTTCGCCTTCAAGATTGGTGACGAGCGTGTAGAGCGGCTGCTCGCCCTGCCCTGCGGGCCACCAGAGTCTTGGGTTGGCGATCGTGATGGTGTGGGTGAAGAGATTCTCACCCTTGTTGACCACCAGCTTGTCGGCAATCACCTGGCCGTCGATGGTGTGTTCAAGTTCCACTTCACCATGGGCGAAGGCGAAAACCCGAGTCTTCACGGTAAGTTCGACCGTGTTGTTGCCGTGCGCCTGATCGACCTGGACGCTCTCTTGCCGCGCGAGGCGCGACTTGCGCAGGCTCATTGTGCCATAGACGCCGATCGGCATGAGGCAGATGCCCCAATCCCAGCCAGCATGGCACGCCGCCTTGCGGATGAAGTTCATGTGGATGCCCTTCAACCCGTTGGTCTGGTAATTATAGGTGAAGGGAATCGGGAATGGATGGGCATCGGCGCGGGCCTTGGCGACATGCGGCGCGATATCGAAATCGATCCGGAGCGTGTTGTCGCCCTCGCGCACCTTGCCGGTGACATCGATGTCGTTGCGCAGGAAGCTGTTCTGCGTGCGCGCGACGACTTCGCCGTTGAGCGAAATGGTGGCGATGCAATCCACTTCGGCCAATGTGAGGGTCAGATAGCCGTCGATGTCGGCAGCGCCGGCGGTGAAGCTCTTTTCCACCGACCAGGCGGTCTCGTTGACCCACATGACGGTTTTTTCGTTTTCGCCGAAATAGGGATCGGGAATGTGGCCCTCGGCCAAAAGCGCTGAATGAACATCGCCCGGCAGGGTGATGGGCGCAGAAACATCGACCGTTGGAGAGGAGAGGGTAAAGGTGCCCGCAAGCGGAAGGGCGGAATAGGTCTGGGGCATGGCCATGGGGATCTCCTCGTGGCTCCGGCTGGGCTGGAGCAAGTTGTTTTGGCTCAACTGCTTTGATGCAATCGATTGCAGGCGGTTTTAGCCGGTCTGTTGATTGGTTGGAATGGGGCAGTGCAAGGATTATTGCCGGGGGAAAGTCTAAGGCTCAAGCAGCCCGGATAGACCCAAATCCAACAAGACGATTTACCTAAGTATAGGGTTTTTACCCGTATCCTTTCGGACTGTGAGGATGCTCGTCATGACTGCTGTCTCGAAGTTCTTGCGGTTCTTCGCCGTGCCGGATGAGCAAAATCTTGTGCTGGCGCAAGCACAGGCTTTGGGCCGGCAGGTTCCGCTGATGTATGCCAGCCTGTTGATCAACTCGCTGGTGCTGGCGGGTACCTACACCAATGCGCCGGCTATTCTGCGGCTGTTTGTGCCGCTCCTGCTGACCCTTGGCTGCGGCGCGCGTCTGCTGGTGTGGTTGCGGACACGCCATCGGCAGATCACTTACGCCCAGGCACGCAAGCTGCTGACAAGCAGCATGTGGATCGCGGCAACGCTTGCGATCGGCTTCACCAGTTGGGCCCTAAGTCTTTTCCCCTATGGCGACGCCTATCAGCAATCTCATGTCGCCTTCTATATGGGGATTACCGTAATTGCCTGCATCTTCTCGCTGATGCATGTGCGCGCCGCCGCGACCATGGTCGCCTTGTGTGTTGTCACGCCGTTCACAATCTTTTTCGGCGCTTCGGGCAATCCGGTGTTCATGGCGTGGGCCTTGAACCTGGCACTCGTGCTGGGCCTGTTGATGATGCTGCTGTTCAGCAATTATCGTGATTTCAGTGCATTGGTTGCATCCCGCTCTGAGATGGAGTGCAAGCAGGCGGAAACGCAGCGCCTATTGGACGAAAACTACCATCTCGCCAACATGGATGCCCTAACCGGGGCGTTGAACCGCCGCTCGTTCGACCGTGAACTTGCCGATGCGCTCGAGCGGGCACAGGCGGACGGCCGGCAGATCGCCGTGGCGCGGCTAGACCTCGATTGCTTCAAATCCGTCAACGACGTGTTCGGCCGCCTCACGGGCGACCGCGTGCTGGTCGACGTTGCCCACCGCATCAATGCCTTGCGGCGGCCATCGACGCTGGTGGCGAGGCTGGGGTCGGACAATTTCGCGCTGATCATGGAAAGCTTTGGCGGCGAAGAGGCGCTTCAGGCGTTTGGCGATCAGTTGACCGCTGCCATGCGCCCCCCGTTTGAAACGCCGCTCGGGATCGTGCATCTGTCCGCCTCGGCCGGGCTAGCCTCCTCCAAGCCAGGTGACACGGCCGAAACGCTTTACGACCGGGCCGACTATGTGACCTGGGTGGCCAAGCGCAAGTCGCGCGGCCAAGCCATAGTGTTCTCGGATTGCAACGCCCATGAACTGGCGAAGGTGCGGCGGATCGAGCATGCGCTGCTGACCGCTGATCTGGATCAAGAAATCTATATTCTGTTCCAGCCGCAGTTCGACATCGCGCTCAACACCACCACCGGCTACGAGGTGCTGGCGCGCTGGCGCAGTCCGACCCTGGGCGAAGTGTCGCCGGCTGAGTTCATCCCCATGGCCGAGCGCATGGGCATCATTTCCAAAATCACGCAAGCGGTTCTGCGCAAGGCGCTGGCCGCGGCGAGACGACTGCCGCAGCACTTGCGCCTCTCGGTCAACCTTTCCGCGCTTGACCTCAGCTCGACGATGGCCGTCGAGGCGATCACGTCCCTGGTGCAACAGGCAGGAAAGCCGTGCCGGGTGGATTTCGAGATCACCGAGACCGCCGTCATGCACGACATGGTGCAGGCCAATTCAGCCTTGATGATGCTGCTGGCGCTGGGCTCGCGCATCGCGCTGGATGATTTCGGCACGGGTCATTCAAGCCTGACGCATGTGCAAAAGCTTCCACTGCATCGCATCAAGGTGGATCGAAGCTTTGTTGCCGAAGTCACCACCGATCCGGCGAGCCGCGCCATCATCAAGACCACGGTGGACCTTTGCCGCAATCTGGGGATTTCCTGCGTGTTCGAGGGCATCGAAACCGAGGAGCAGCTCGATGCTCTGCTCGGGCTGGGCGGCATGGTGATGCAGGGCTATTTGTTCGGCAAGCCGATGAGCGAAGAGCGTGTGCTCGAACAATTGGCTGGGGAGCGGCAAGGCCGGCAAACCCACCATAGCCGCTGGTTGGGTGCCGCGAGCTGATCCATCGGTTTCAGCAACAATCTTTGTCGAAAGCGTGAGGGGCGCTTCGTCGAGAGATCAGGCGGGCGGCTGGCGCCCGGCACCAAGGGGAGAATGGATCATGATTATTGCGGGTTGGGTGATGACGGCATTGCTGGTGCTGTTCATGCTGGGAGCGTCCGCAGCACCCAAGCTGATGGGTTCGAGCCTGGCTGTCGAACCACTGACCGTGGTGGGATGGCCCACCAAATACATGCTGCTGATCGGGCTCCTCGAAGTGGGTTGCACGCTGCTTTACGCGTTCCCGCGCACGGCCTTGCTGGGCGCCTTGCTGCTCACCGCGCTGTTGGGCGCTTCGCTGGCGGCGAACCTGCGGGTGGATAATCCGCTGTTCAGCCATACGCTGTTCTCCATCTATCTGGGGGTATTTGCCTGGGCGGCGCTGTGGCTGCGCGAGCCCAAGATCCGGGATGTGTTTCCGTTCACCTGAACGAACAGCTTAACGAGCCCCTGCCCTGCGGAAGGGGCTCGCTTGTTCCTACTGCGCAGCTTCCTCGGGCTGATCGGCGTCGATGAAGCCGCCCGACTGGCGGTTCCATAAGCTGGCATAGATGCCATCGGTCTGCAGCAGCTGAGCATGGGTGCCCTGCTCAACGATGCGGCCACGGTCGAGCACGACGAGCCGGTCCATCATGGCGATGGTAGACAGCCGATGAGCAATGGCGATCACGGTCTTGCCTTGCATCAGCCTTTGCAGCTGTCCCTGAATGGCGGCCTCGACCTCGGAGTCGAGAGCGGAGGTGGCTTCGTCGAGCACCAGGATCGGGGCGTTCTTGAGGAGGACGCGGGCAATGGCGATACGCTGGCGCTGGCCGCCCGAAAGCTTGACGCCGCGCTCGCCCACATGGGCATCAAAGCCCTTGCGGCCCTGCAGATCGGTCAATCCTTCGATGAAGGCCGTAGCTTCGGCGAGTTCGGCCGCTTCGCGCATCATGGCCTCTGTTGCGTCCGGGCGACCATAGATGATGTTGTCTCGCACCGAACGATGTAGCAGGGACGTGTCTTGCGTCACCACACCGACATTGGCGCGAAGCGAGTCCTGGGTAACAAGGGCGATGTCCTGCCCGTCAACCAGAATGCGGCCCTCGGCGCGATCATAGAAGCGCAGCAGCAGATTGACGATGGTGGACTTGCCGGCACCGGAACGGCCCACAAGGCCAATCTTTTCGCCTGGGCGGATATGAAGGTTGAGGCCCTCGATCACCCCCGATTTCTTGCCATAGTGGAAGGCGACGTTCTCGAACTTGATGTCACCCTTCACCTGCGGCAAGGCCTTGGCCTGCGGCACGTCGGAGACGACGCGCGACACCGACAGAGACGAGATACCGTCGCGCACCGTGCCGATATTTTCGAACAGCGACGACATTTCCCACATGACCCACTGGCTCATGCCCTGAAAGCGCATGACGAGGCCCAGCGAAACAGCCAACGCACCGGGCGTCATCAGCTCGTTGAGCCACAGCCAGATGCCGGTTGCCGCCACAGAGAACAGCAGCAGGGCATTGCTCCACTGCACGGAAAAGTTGAACACGCTGAACAGGCGCATCTGCCGGTGGACCGTGTCGAGAAACAGGTCCATGGCCTCCTTGGCATAGGTTTCTTCGCGGTTGGAGTGGCTGAACAGCTTGACGGTGGCGATATTGGTGTAGCTGTCGACGATGCGGCCGGTCATCAGCGACCGGGCGTCGGCCTGCTGTTCGGAAATCTTGCCCAGGCGCGGGATGAAATAGACCATCAGCCCGACATAGGCGACCAGCCAGCCCAGGAACGGAAGGGCAAGGCGCCAGTCTGCGGAAGCCGCCAGGATCAGGGCACCGGTGAAATACACGACCACATAGACCAGCATGTCGAGCAGCTTCATGACCACTTCGCGCACGGCAAGCGAGGTCTGCATCAGCTTGGCACCGATGCGGCCGGCAAACTCGTCCTGGAAATAGCTCATCGACTGGCGGATGAGATAGCGATGGCTCATCCAGCGGATGCGCTGGGGGAAGTTGCCCAGCAGCGTCTGGTTCATGGTGAGGGTTGATATGAGCGCGAAAAAGGGCACGACAAGCACCACCATGGCGCCCATGATCGCCAGCTTCCAGCCGTCGGTTTGAAGGAAGGTGGAACGGTCGGCCTCGGCCAGCCAGTTCACCACATCGCCGATGAAGCCGAAAACGATGATTTCGCCGACCGCCACCGCCGCGGCCGCAAAGGCCATCAGCGCCAGCCACTTCTTGGCGCCATAAGAATAATGGAGGCAAAAGGCCAGGAGACCTTTGGGCGGCTCCACCGGATCGCCGGGCGGATGAGGATTTAGTCGCTGTTCGAACCAGTGCAGCATGATCTCACCGAATATGTGTTTGCCACGGCGGTGCCATCGGAACAGCCTTGTCGCCCACGAAAGGGCAGAGCCGGCGATCACGACATCGGTTGTGGCTTGAAGCGCTCGATACGCCCCGGAGCGCAGAGGAGCCTGAATGCGATTGATGTGGCACTGTCCCCAATGCCGACCCAATTACAATGAAAGACTGGACCTGAACGGTCCAAGGCCGGATAGAATACACGAAGGCGGCGCCTGTGCTGTTGCGGCGCCGCCACAAACGTAATCGACGATCTGTTGGATACAAGCTTATGCGCACCGAAACCGAGCACACCATCTTCCTCCGAGACTATGCGCCGAGCCCGTACCGTATCGTCGCGGTGGACCTCGATTTCCGCATCCTGGCCGATGGCACAAGGGTGCGCGCACTGCTGACCGTCGAACCACGACCGGACACCGCGCCCGGCACGCCGCTGGTGCTCGATGGCGACGAGTTGAGCCTTGATTCGGTGGCAATCGACGGCTTGCCGCTGGCGCTTTCGGCTTATGCGGCCGACGCCAACAGCCTCACTATTGTGGAGCCGCCCTTGCGCCGCTTCGTGCTGGAGACAGAAGTCGCGCTTCAGCCCGAAACCAACACCAAGCTGATGGGGCTCTATCGATCCGGCGGCACCTGGTGCACCCAGTGCGAGCCGGAAGGCTTTCGGCGCATCACCTATTTCCTGGACCGGCCCGACAACCTAGCCGTGTTCACCGTGCGCATGACGGCGCCGCGGACGCTAGCGCCGGTTCTGCTTGCCAATGGCAACCTAGTGGACAAGGGCGATGCGGGGGACGGCTTGCATTATGCTGTTTGGGAAGACCCCTTCCCCAAGCCCGCTTACCTGTTTGCTCTTGTTGCGGGCGACCTCGGCTCGATCAGCGACAGTTTCACCACCGCGTCAGGACGCCAGGTGCAGCTGGGCATCTATTGCGCCCATGGCAAGGAAGATCAGTGCCTCTGGGCTATGGATTCGCTGAAGCGTTCCATGGCCTGGGACGAGCGCCGCTTTGGGCTCGAATACGATCTCGACGTCTTCAACATCGTGGCCGTGAGCGACTTCAACTTCGGCGCGATGGAGAACAAGGGCCTCAACATCTTCAATGACAAGCTGGTCTTCGCCCGGCCTGATACAGCTACCGATGCCGATTATGACGGGATCGAGCGGGTGATCGCCCACGAATATTTCCACAATTGGACGGGCAATCGCGTGACCTGCCGCGACTGGTTCCAGCTCTGCCTCAAGGAAGGGCTGACGGTTTATCGCGACCAGGAATTTACCAGCGACGAACGTTCGCGCGCGGTGAAGCGCATCTCGGATGTGACGACATTGCGCCGCGCCCAGTTCCCCGAAGACGGTGGCCCTCTGGCGCATCCGCCGCGGCCTGACCAGTATCGCGAGATCAACAACTTCTACACGACCACGGTCTACGAAAAAGGCGCCGAGATCGTCCGCATGCTGGCGACCCTCCTCGGAGAAGCCGGCTTCCGCAAGGGCATGGACCTTTATTTCGAGCGCCATGATGGGGAAGCCACGACGATCGAGGCGTTCCTCCAGGCCTTCGCCGACAGCAATGGCGTTGACCTCGAGCAGTTCAAGTTCTGGTACCTGCAGGCGGGCACGCCGCGTCTGAACGTGGACGACCAGTATGACACCGCCACGCAGACCTATACGCTTAAGCTGCAACAGGAAACGGCGCCGACGCCGGGGCAGCCGAACAAGGTGCCACTGGTGGTGCCGATCAAGTTTGCCCTGCTGGGGCCAAATGGCAGCCCGATGACCTGGGACACGGTGAGTGGCGCCGAGGTGCGTGGCGATGTGCTGGTGCTCGACAGTGCCAGCGCGGACGTGCGGTTTACGGGTGTGGCGAACAGACCAGTGCCGTCCCTGCTGCGGGAGTTCTCAGCGCCGGTCATACTTCAGAGCAAGGCAAGCCGCGAGGATCAGCTGTTTCTGGCCCGTCATGACAGTGAC
>CAKTFF010000068.1 GCA_934553185.1 uncultured Devosia sp. | reverse complement strand
CGGTTAACCAAACTTTGACCCTTTGGGTTCACACTTCCACACGGTTCAATTGGGCGAAATAGGCCCGCGTACAACCGGAGTGGGGCATGAAGCCGGCGCGTATCATCTTGTTGATTGTGGCACTTGTGGCCGGCGGTCTGGCAGCTTTCCTGGTCACCCGAGGCGGCCGTCCCGCCCCCCAGCAGGTCGTCAGCACCGAGGTCGTCGAGGAAGCCAAGACCCAGGTCCTGGTCGCCAAATCGGCCATCGGCATCGGCCAGCGGCTCAATGCGGAAACACTTGAGTGGCAGGATTGGCCCGAAACCGCCGTTCGCCCCGAATACGTCACCATCGCGACCATGCCCGAAGCGCCCCAGGAACTCACCGGCGCCGTGGTCCGCTTCGAATTTTTCCCCGGCGAGCCGATCCGTGAGGCCAAGCTCGTCCGCGCCGATCAGGGC
Organism: uncultured Devosia sp.; assembly: GCA_934553185.1. Taxonomy (GTDB): domain Bacteria; phylum Pseudomonadota; class Alphaproteobacteria; order Rhizobiales; family Devosiaceae; genus Devosia. The sequence goes on along the minus strand of CAKTFF010000068.1, from coordinate 8,303 downwards.
TATCTCTCGGCTGTGCTGTCGGAAGGCATGCGCGGCGTGTCGGTGGGCGTTTCCGCCGTATCGAGCGCTGGCGGCTTCGTTATTCCCAATGACCATGTCGACGTGGTCCTGACCACACAAACCGAAACCGGTCAGCAGTCCGAAGTCATCCTCTCCAATGTGCGCGTGCTGGCCATTGGCAAGCGGCTGGGTGAGCTGGGCGCAACCGGCGGTCAGGAAGACCCCCAAGCCACCGGCACCACCCCCGTCACCTTCGACAGTTCCACCATCGCCACGCTCGAACTCGATCCCGGCCAGGCCGAAACGCTGATCAATGCTGCAACGCTTGGCCAGCTGTCGCTGACACTTCGCTCGGTGGTCGACTTCAACAAGGGCCCAGCCATTGCCGCCGACACCAACCCGACGGTGCGGCTGATCCGCTTCGGCCGCGACCAATCCATTCAGGCCGGTTCAGGCACGCCCATGGCCGGCCAGGTCCCGTCGGCGGATCCCAATATATACGCCGACCCCAACAGCTTCAGCGCCCCCCAGTCGGACCTATCCGTCGACCCCCAGGTGATCCCCCAGTAGGGCGGAGATGATCATGATCAAGCAACACACCACCCTCCGCCACCGCCTCGCCGCTCTGCTGGCTCTGCCCATGCTGTCCATGGCTCTGCTCTCCGGCGCTGCAATGGCACAGGAAAACCACCTGACGATTGCCGCGACTGCCTATGGAGCAACGCGCGCCGTGGAGATCGACGTCAACAAGTCCATGCTGGTCGATCTGCCGGCGGGAGTCGCCGAAGTGATTGTGTCCCAGCCCAGTTTGGCCGCTGCCATCATGCGCACCCGCACTCGCGCCATTCTGCAGGGCATGGCGGAAGGACAGACCAACATCTTCTTCCTCGATGATGCCGGACGCACCATTAGTGTTTTGAACGTTAACATCAAGCAGCCGCCATTCGAAGCCGGTCGTGCGCTAGAAGCAGCCCTGGCTAGGGTTATTCCTGGCTCCAACATCAAGGTCGAAACTCTTTCGGACTCGACGGTCAACGATAAGCTTTACTTCGTGCTGACAGGCACGGTTCTGACGGCTGAAGACAAAGCCAACGCAGAAGCAATGGCCAATGCGATTTCGGAGTCCGACAGCGAGGGCAGCCTGATTAAGGTCATCGGCTCGCAACAGGTCATGCTGCAGGTCACGGTATCGGAAGTGAACCGTAACGTGGCCAAGCAGTTCGGCATCAATCTGTCTGGCTCTCTCAGCGTCGGCAATGCCAATTTCGGCTTCAACAACAGCCTGGCCGCCAGCCCTAGCGGCGTGGCAGGGGACTTCCCGCTCGGCGACGCCCAGATCAATGCCGCCATCCGTGCGCTTGAGACACGCGGCGGCCTGCGCATCCTGGCGCAGCCCACACTCACCGCCATTTCCGGCCAGTCGGCCGAGTTCCTGGCCGGCGGCGAAGTACCCTACGCAACTATCGACCCGCTGACCGGCGCACGCTCGGTCACCTTCAAGCCCTATGGCGTGGAACTGGCCTTCACCCCCGTCGTCAAGGCCAATGGCCTGATCGCGCTCACCGTCAACACCTCGGTGTCAGACCCCCAGTCCGACGGCTCGATGACCAAGCGGCAGGCCAACACCTCTGTTGAGCTGCAGGCGGGCACGACCCTGGCGATTGGCGGGCTCCTTCAGGAGACCACGCGTCAGCAGATCGAGCAGTTGCCCGGCTTGGGCAATATCCCGATCCTGGGTGCGCTGTTCCGCTCTCGCGATTTCCAGACCCAGCAAACCGAACTGGTGATCCTGGTCACCCCGTTCCTGGTGCAGCCCAGCCCCGCCAACATGATCCCCGTGCCCACAGACAAGTCTATGGCGGCCAGCGATGCCGAGGGCATCTTCTTGGGGCGCATCGAGAACATGTACGGCGTGGGCAGCACGGGCGAAATGCGCGGCGCCTTCAGCGGTTCGGTCGGCTTCGTGCTCGACTAACGGGCCACGCGTCAAGGAGAAGAGTTCATGAGTTTCCTGTCACAAGAGCCCAAAAAGGCCGAAGAACCCGCAACCGACATTGCTGGTGGCGCGCGGCTCGTTCCCCGCATCACCATTCAGGCTTTCTGCGAGCATTCCCAAACCGCCCAGCTGGTGGAATCGGCGATCCACGACCGGCGCATGAGCAAGGTCGCGCTCACCACCCACAATGGCGGCATCGATGGGGCAGTGGAGACCTACAAGTCCAACCCCACGCCCAACCTCATCATCGTCGAGACCTCCCAGTCTCCGGCCGAAATCCCGGGCTCCCTGGCGCGCCTCGCCGAAGTCTGCGACGCCTCGACCCGCGTCGTGGTTCTGGGTCACGTCAACGACGTGCTGCTTTACCGCGAACTGATCCGTTCCGGCATCAGCGAATACATTGTCCTGCCAGCCACCGCGCCGCAGATCGTCACCGCCATCACCGATCTGTTCGCGGCAGAAAACGCCGCGCCCATCGGGCGCACGGTCGGCTTTGTTTCGGCCAAGGGCGGCGCCGGCGGCTCCACCATTGCCCACAACGTCGCTTGGGCAGCCGCCACGACGCTGCGTCAGGATACCTTGATCGTTGACATGGACCTGGCCTTTGGTACGGCCGGTCTCAACTTCAACCAGGATCCGCCCCACGGCATCGCCGATGCGCTCCAGGCCAACCAGAAGGTCGATCAGACCATGCTGGACCGCCTGATGAGCAAGGCGGCCAACCACATCAATCTCCTCACCGCCCCGGTGACGCTGGACCGCACCTTCGACTTCGAAGAGCGCGAATTCGAGCAGATCATCGAGATGTGCCAGAACACCATGCCCGTCGTGGTGCTCGACATTCCCCATAGCTGGAACGCCTGGGTGCGCCAGACCCTGGCGGCGGTCGACGAGGTGGTGATCGTGGCCGAACCCGACCTCGCCAACCTGCGCAATGCCAAGAACCTGGCCGACACGATCCGCGCCCTGCGTCCCACCGAAAACGCGCCAAGCCTCCTCCTCAACAAGGTGGGCATGCCCAAGCGGCCCGAGATCAATGCCGCCGAATTTGCCAGCTCGGTGGAGTGCCAGCTTCTGGGGCAGATCCCGTTCGACGCGGCCCTCTTCGGCACGGCGGCAAACAACGGGCAGATGATCGCCGAGATCGCCGCCAACAACAAGATCAACGACATGTTCCGCGCCATCAGCCTTCACGTGACCGGACGGCAAACCAACCTAGCGGGAGGCAAATCATCATCCATGATGAAGCTGCCCTCGTTCCTCAAGAAGCGGGCCTGAGGGCACCCACATCCGCTCTCTAGAACGATAGGACGACCATGTTTGGCAAGCGCACATCCTTTGGCGGCAACACTCCGGGCGTCGGTGAGATACCGCGTCCCGTTGCCAGTGCTCCGGCTCGGGTCGAAGCGCCGGTGCGTCGTGGCAGCGACACCGATGCCATGGCAGCGCGCATGCGCAACAGCGAGGAAGTCGTCGATGTTCGCGGCCCGGTCGATACCGCACGCGACAAGGAATATTTCAACACCAAGTCGGCCATCTTCAACGCGCTGATCGACTCCATCGACCTGTCCCAGCTCGCGACGATGGACCAGGACGCCGCGCGCGAAGAAATCCGCGACATTGTCGCCGAAATCATCGCGCTCAAGTCCATCATCATGTCCATCGGCGAGCAGGAAGACCTGCTCGAAGATATCTGCAACGACGTCCTGGGTTATGGTCCGCTCGAGCCGCTCCTGGCGCGCGACGACATCGCCGATATCATGGTCAACGGCTCGCAGCGCTGCTACATCGAAGTGGCCGGCAAGGTGCGCCTCACCAATGTGCGCTTCCGCGACGACGCCCACCTGATGAATGTCTGCCAGCGCATCGTGTCGCAGGTCGGCCGCCGCGTCGATGAATCCTCCCCCATCTGCGACGCGCGCCTGCCCGATGGCTCCCGCGTCAACGTCATCGCGCCCCCGCTGGCCATTGATGGCGCTGCGCTCACCATCCGTAAGTTCAAAAAGGACAAGCTGACCCTCCAGCAGCTGGTCAAATACAATTCCATCTCCCCCGAAGGCGCCGAAGTGCTGCGCATTCTGGGTCGCGTGCGCGCCAATGTGCTGATCTCGGGCGGTACCGGTTCTGGCAAGACGACGCTGCTCAACTGCCTTACCGCTTTCATCGAAAAGGACGAGCGGGTCATCACCTGCGAGGACTCCGCCGAACTTCAGCTCCAGCAGCCACACGTCGTGCGTCTCGAAACCCGCCCGCCCAACCTTGAAGGCGAGGGCGAGATCACCATGCGCGACCTGATCAAGAACTGCCTGCGTATGCGCCCCGAACGCATCATCGTCGGCGAAGTCCGTGGCCCCGAAAGCTTCGACCTGCTCCAGGCCATGAACACCGGCCACGATGGCTCGATGGGCACGCTCCACGCCAACTCGCCCCGCGAAGCCCTGTCGCGTCTTGAATCCATGATCACCATGGGCGGCTATTCGCTCCCCAGCCGCACCATTCGCGAAATGATCACCTCCTCGATCGACGTCGTGGTGCAGGCTGCCCGCCTGCGCGACGGTTCGCGCCGCATCACCCACATCACCGAAATCCTGGGCATGGAAGGCGACGTGATCGTCACCCAGGACATCTTTCTTTATGACATCGTGGGCGAGGACGCCAACGGCATGCTGGTCGGCCGCCACCGCTCCACCGGCATCACCAAGCCCCAGTTCGCCGAGCGCGCCCGCTACTTCAACGAAGAAGCCAACCTCGTCGAGGCGCTCGAAAAGTCCAACACCGAACAGCGCCAGCTGCTGGATTCGTGATGCAAACCCTTCTGCTTGCAATTCTCGCCATGATCGCGGTCGGCGCCGCCGGCTTTGCCCTGGTGCCCTCGGCCCTGGGCGGCAGCCGTGCCACCAAAAGGCGCAAGGCCCTCCAGGGCGACATCCGCACCACCCGCATCGAAGCCAATGCCGCCCGCACGCGAGACGATCGCCGCAAGAGCGTCCAGCAGGCGCTCAAGACGCAGAACGACGCGCTCAACCGCAAGAAGCGCGTATCGCTGGCCCAAATGCTGTTTCAGGCGGGCATGACCACCAAGCCCGCGACCTTTATCCGCAACAGCATCATCTTTGGCGTTGGCGTCACCATCCTCCTGGTGCTGGTCCAGGTCCCCATTTTCTTCGCGCCGATCTTTGGCGTTGCCGCCGCCTATCTGCTGCCGCGCATGTGGGTCAACCGCAAGCGCAAGAAGTACCAGTCGCTGTTTCTCGACGAGCTGCCCAACGCCGTCGAAGCCATCGTGCGCGGCGTCAAGACCGGCCTGCCGCTCAACGATTCCATTCGCGTGGTCGCCAAGGATGCCAAGGAGCCGGTCAAGTCCGAGTTCGGCCGCGTGCTCGACCAGCAGGCCTTCGGCATGTCCATGACCGAGGCCGTTGCGGTGCTGCTGGACCGTGTGCCGCTGCCCGAGGTGAACTTCTTTGTGGTGGTGATCACCGTCCAGCAACAGGCCGGCGGCAATCTCAGCGAAGCTTTGGGCAACCTCGCCAAGGTGCTGCGCAACCGCAAGAAGATGAAGCAAAAGATCAAGGCCATGTCGTCCGAAGCCAAGGCGTCGGCCGGCATCATCGGCTCGCTGCCCTTTGTTGTCGGCGGGCTGGTCAGCCTCATGTCGCCCGCCTACCTGTCGCCGCTCTTCACCACCTCGCTGGGCCATATCTGGCTGGGTGTCGGCGTTCTTATGCTGAGTGCAGGCGTGTTCGTGATGAACCGCATGATCCAGTTCGAATACTAAGAGGGAGCCGCTGGCATGGACATCGTTGAACTGCTGACCCAGCGCGAATTCCTCATCTCCGTCTTGGCCGCCGTTTCCGCCGCCGCCGTCGTCTTCACCTTCGGCTCGAGCTTTATCGTAAAGTCCGAGATGAAGGATCGCATCAAGCGTGTCGCGCTTGAGCGCGAAAAGATGCGCGCCGAGGAAATGTCGCGCCTGCGCGGCGCCACGCCCACGGACAGCCGCACCATACGCCGCAACGGCGAAACCAAGTCCTACATGAAAAACGTCGTGGAGCGCTTCGATCTCAAGAAAGCCTTCCAGGATGACGCCACGGTCGACAAGCTGGCCATGGCCGGCTATCGCGGGCAGGGGCACCTGACCACCTACCTCTTCATGCGGTTCGTCACGCCATTGGCGATCTTTGCCTTTGCCGCCTTTTATCTCCTGATCCTCGCTTCCGGCGATCGCCCGGTCTACCTCAACCTGGTTTATGCGATCGGTGGCGGCCTCCTGGGCGCTTACCTGCCCATTGTTCTGCTCAAGAACACAACGGGCAAGCGGCAGGCTTCCATCAAGCGCGCCTGGCCCGATTGCCTCGATCTGATGCTGCTTTGCGTTGAAGCCGGCATGTCCATGGAACACGCCTTCAAGCGTGTCGCTCGAGAAATCGGCCAGCAAAGCGCCGAATTGGCCGAGGAACTGACCCTCACCACCGCCGAACTGGCCTTTCTCGAAGACCGTGGCCGCGCCTATGAAAACCTCGGGCGCCGCACGGGGCTCGATGGCGTCAAGTCCGTCATGACCGCCCTGATCCAGGCGGACCGCTATGGCACCTCCGTTGGTCAGGCTCTGCGTGTCATGGCCGAGGAAGGCCGCGAGATGCGCATGATGGAGGCCGAGAAAAAAGCGGCCTCGCTGCCGCCCAAGCTCACCGTGCCGCTGATCCTGTTCTTCCTGCCGGTGCTGTTTATCGTCATCATGGCCCCGGCCATGATCAAGGTGTTCGGCGGGCCCGTCAGCAGCACTGTCGGCGGCGGCTGATCACAGCCGAATGAGCAAAGAAAAAGGTCCCGGCGCATCGCACCGGGACCTTTTTCTTTGCAGCGATCGGGTGAATCATCACCCTTGGTCGATCTTGTCCCAGCGGTTCTGCTGCGTCAGCAGCCCCCGCACATATTCCATGTTGCTCGCCACCTGATCGGGCGGCAGTTCGGCCGCATAAAGCGCTTGCGCTTCGTCGAACCGGCCCTGTAGCCCCACGATCAGCGCCAGGTTCTGCCGGATCTGGCTGGTGGCGCCCTGCATTTGCACCGCGCGGCGCAGGTGCTGCTCGGCCGCAGCAAGTTCATTGGTCATCGCATAAGACAGACCCAGATTGGCTTCAATCGAAGCTTCACCCGGCGCATGCACCAGCGCCTGCTTGTAGATCTGGCGCGCCTCGTTGTTCCGGCTCAACTGGTCCAGCGTCGCGCCCTTGACCAAGAGCGCATTCCAATCCGGCGCCTCGGGACGGATCACATTGTCGAGCACCTGCAGCGACTGCTCGAAGCGGCCATCCGCCGTCAGCGCCTTGGCATAGGCCACCGAAATCTCGACGTCCTGGGGATGATGTCCGATACTCGTCTCCAGCACCGCCACCGCCTGCTGGCTCTGCCCGGCGGCGCGCAGGGCTGCCGCATAGCTGATGGCGACGGCCTTGTCCTTGGGGTTGCGCTTGAAGCGCTCGGTCAGCGCACCAAGCGTCTGCTGGCTTTGCGCCGCCGGCATGGCCGAATAGTCCGGCGCTGTTGAGCCGGTCCGGTTGCTGGCACAGGCTGTAAGCGCCAGCGCCGCAACACCAACCATCAGAGCGGCCCGCCAAGACCGCGCAACACTGTTCAGGGGCGACACGGCACCACTCCTCCATTAAAGGCACGATGACGCCCATCAATGGATCATTAACCCTAATGCCGAGTTAAAGCGCCACGGAGAGAACCCCGTCAGTAGCCCCGGTCGCGATCCACCACATTGATCAGCGGCTTGCCCGCTTCGTGGTCGGCGATGATGCGCGAGAAATACCGCACCCCGCTTTCCTCGTCGGAAATGGCGGCGATATGGGGCGTGATAAAGCAGTTCGGTATGTCCCAGAGCGGACTGTCGTGGGGCAGGGGCTCGGTCTCGAACACATCAAGGCTCGCTGCGCCCAGCGTGCCGTCCGCAAGCGCTCGCACGATGTCGCCTTCGCGTTGATGCCCACCCCGTGCCGCATTGATGATCACCGGCCCGCCATCGAGCTTGCGCCGCAGCTTGCCGAATGTGTCGTAGTTGAGCACCCCGGCCGTTTCCGCCGTCAGCGGCAGGAGGTTGACCAGGATATCGGTGCCTTGGAGGAAAGGATCGAACCCCGCCGCACCCGAAAAGCCTTCCACCCCCGCGATCGACTTGGGCGTTCGGCTCCAGCTGCGAAGGCTAAAGCCCAGCGGCAGCAGGCGCCGCGCCGCGTCCCGGCCCAGCACACCCATGCCCATGATGCCGACGGCCGTTTCGCGCGAGGCCGGTGGATAAAGC
>CAKTFF010000067.1 GCA_934553185.1 uncultured Devosia sp. | reverse complement strand
TCAACGAATTGCGCGACACGTTGTCCGGCTTGTCCGCCCGGCTTGAGGAAGTATCGTCCCGCGTCGGCACGGCCGAAGCCAGCCTTCGCACGCTCGACACCACGGTCAGTGAGACCAGCGCGGCCCTGGCCGAACAGCCCAGCGACATCGGCGCGGTGCTGCAATTGCCGTTGGTCCTTTCCGGTCTTGAAACGGCTTTTGCCTCCGGTCGGCCCTATGAAGCTGAGTTGGGCGCCCTGAGGACTGCTGCCCCTGACACTGTGGTGCCCACAGCCATTGCCAACCAGGCCGAAACGGGCCTGCCCCGCCCCGACCAGGTGGCGAGTCGCTTTGCGGAAGTGCTTCCAGCCATGCTGGCCGGCCGGCCGGTGCCAGCCGATGCCGGTTGGCAGGATGGTGCGTTCGACTGGTTCCGCTCCGCCGTTGCCCTCCGACCAACAGGGGAAATGGAAGGTGACGAGCCCGAAGCGGTGATGTCGCGCCTTGAGGCAGCCATTGCGCGTCGCGATTTTGCGTCCGCTGAATCGCTTCTCGCCAGCCTGCCTGCGCCCATGGTTTCAGCTGCAGGTGATGTGCCGGCGCTGATTGCGGGCCAGGCCGAGGCAGCGCGCTTCCTTCAAACCGTGCGCGCCAACGCGCTTTCCGGCGAGGTCGCCCAATGATCCGCCTTGCCTCCTGGATCGTCGGCAGCCTGCTGATTGCAGCCTTTGCGGCCTGGCTGATTTCGCTGCCCGGCACGCTGACTGTGGAAGTGGCGGGCTATCGCATGCAGCCTCGCCTCGGCGCTGCGGTGTTCATGTTGCTGCTTGTTGCGGTGGTCGTGATCGCCTTGTGGTCGATCCTGCGTCGCATTCTCTCCACCCCCAAGGTCCTTCAGCGCCGCAACCGCGAGCGGCGGCGTGAGCAGGGCGTACAGGCCTTGTCGGATGCGGTGATTGCGCTTCAAGCAGGCGATCCGGCAAAGGCAAGGGTGCTGGCGCGCGAAGCGCAGGCCCGGCTACCCAGCAATGCCGCAGCGCGGCTTTTGGAAGCGCGCGCCGACCTGGCGCTGGGAGATATGCCGGCTGCACGCGAGCATTATCGTGGCCTTATCGCCAGCGAAACCACAGCCGTTGCTGCTCTTACGGGGCTTTACGATCAGGCGCGAGTGCAGCAGCGCCCTGAGGCAGCGCTGACCTTTGCCCGTAAGGCATTGGCACTGTCGCCGCAAAGCAGTTGGGCCTCCGATGCTGTGTTCGACGATCTTGCCCGACGCGGGCAGTGGGCCGATGCCGTGGCCATGGTCAATGGAGAGCATGCCGGCAACCGTGAAGAGCGCGAGCGCAAGCGCCGGCGCCAGGCCGTGATCGAAACCGCGCGGGCGCGCGACGCTGAAAATAGCGCCCCGCTCGAGGCGCTCGACCATGCGCTGACCGCCCTCAAGCTCCTGCCCGATTTCGTGCCCGCAGCGCTGATTGCGGCGCGCATCCACATCAACCGGGGCGATACGCGCAAGGCCATGAGCCTTCTGCGCCGCGTCTGGCGCGCCACCGGCCATCCTGATGTAGCAGCCCTCTATGCCCATGCTCAGCCTGGGTCCTCGGCGGTTGACCGGCTCAAGCGGATCGGCGAAATCATCGAAACGCCACCGCCACACCGTGCCGCCGGCATGGCGCTGGCGCGTGCAGCCATCGATGCCTATGACTGGTCGCTGGCGCGCAATGCGCTAGCCCCATTCAATGGTCCCGATGCCACTCAGGGTGTTGCAAGCCTGATGGCGGAGATCGAGGAAGGCCAGAGCGGGGATCAGGGTAAAGCGCGCGAATGGCTGGCGCGTGCCGTGCGAGCGCCACGCGATCCGGCATGGACCGCCGATGGCTTGGTCAGCGATGAGTGGGAGCCCATTTCTCCCGTGTCCGGACGGCTCGACGCCTTTGAATGGAAGGTGCCCGTAACGCTTTCAGCGCGACTTCCGGCCGAAGCCCTGACGCATTTGCCGATCGAGGCTCCCTTGCCTCTTGCACCGGCAGCCAACCCGACGTAAAAGGCCACCCGTCGCCGCATTAGCTCAGTTGGTAGAGCACATCATTCGTAATGATGGGGTCAGGTGTTCGAGTCACCTATGCGGCACCAGTTCCTCTTCCACTTTGTTGTTTTCACCGCCGACAAGGCGCAGGCGCTGGGCTTGCCTGGCGCTAGGTGCAATGGCGCCGATTGAGCGTGGATTTTGCCCGAACAGGCTTTCGCGCTCCTCGGGCGTCGACATGAAGAACGGGAAGCGTGACAGTATGCGCGGCATCGTCACGGGCAGGTAAGTGGCATAAAGGCAGACCGGGAAGGTCAGTTCGCCCCAATGCCCCTCGCCTGCAAGTTGGGTCGACCCGAATACCCGCTTGTAGAAGGGGGCGTGTTCGGGCCGCACCGACGACAGGCAATAGCTGGCATTGAAATATTGGCTGGCCATGACGCCCAGGCGCAGCGTCAGGTAAGGCAGTGCCGGAAATTGCAGAGTGGCATCACGATCGGCGGTGAAGCGGCTGGGATCGAGATAGGTTTCGCCCCTGTCCAGGATCCCGCCCAGAACATCGGGCCATATTCCTAGACTGGGCGAGGTTCGTTCTTCGGCCGTGGTGTGATGAAGCCGGATCGAGCTGACCAGTTGATCGTCGATATAAACGCCAAAGGCATAGCAGTTGGGCGCTGCGTCATAGGCGTCGCGCGTGATCTGCTGGTCGTTCACGGGAATGAACTCCTCGCGCCGATAGGCCTCGTAGCGAAGGCGATAGATCGGGTCCAGCTGGTCGTCCACCGAAACGCGCCGGTATTGCACGCGATCAAGCAGGTCGATCAGCGTTAAGGCGAAACGCGATGGCGCGTCCGCTGTTTGAGTTGCCGCACTCATAACCAAAGTCTCCAAAGCGCGTGAATGTTAACGCTTTGTAAGCTTTAGGGGAGAGGAATTTTGCCGCAGTCCAGCGTTAAGGCATGTCTTGGCTTGCGGGTTCAGGGCATAGCCAAGATCAACGGCGATTGACCAGGGATGGGGTTTGGGCGCGAAGGTGCGCCGCTCCGTTGAGTCGGCCGATCAATTCGCAAATGTCCTGTTCGGGCAGCGGGCGGCTGAACAGATAGCCTTGCACTTCCTGGACCTGAGTGTGAGAAATCATGGCTTCAAGCTGTGCCTTGGTTTCAACGCCCTCGGCGATCACAACGAGATCAAGATCGCGTCCAAGCCGTGCAACATTGGCGAGGAGCCGCAGTGCGCGTGGATTGTCGGCGATGTTGACGACAAAGGAGCGGTCGATCTTGAGTTTGGTGAAGGGCAGGGCGTTAAGGTAGCTCAGCGAGGAATAACCGGTGCCGAAGTCATCGAGGGCAATGGCAACGCCCTTTGCTGCGAGCTCGCTCAGGACCTTGCCGGCCACTTCACGTTCTTCGATCACGGCAGTTTCGGTGACTTCGATTTCAAGGCGTGACGGGGCAAGGCCGGCATCGCCAAGGGCGGTGTCGATCAACTGGCCCAGCTCGATGCCGCGGAAATCGCGGGCCGAGATATTGACAGCAACGCCCACCTGACCAGGCCACCGGCTGCATTGCTCCGTGGCGCGCCGGAGTACCCAGGCGGTGATATCCGAGATCAGGCCCATCTCTTCGGCCAGGGGGATGAAGGTGGAGGGCGGGATCATGCCCAGTTCGGGGTGATCCCAGCGGGCCAGCGCCTCGCAGGTGACGACCATTCCAGAGTCGATATCAACCAGCGGCTGGAAGGCGAGCGAGAGCGTTTCGTCCTTGACCGCATCGCGCAGGTCAATCTTGAGCCGTTGGCGATAGAGGTAATCGATGTTCATCTGGGCGTGGAAGCTTTGGCCGCGCGCCTTGCCATCGCCCTTTGCCGCATAAAGCGCGAGGTCCGCCTTGGTCATCAGGTCGTCGAGCGCTTCAGTGGCTTCGCAACTTGTTGCCAGCCCAACCGTAACCGTGACGTTGAGGGTCAGCCCTTCTAGCTCAAAGGGCCGGGCGAAGGCCGAAAGGATCGCGTCGGTATCGGCTTCAGCCTGGATCGCCGTGCCCACGGCGCCGCGATAGATCACGAATTCATCCCCGCCCAGGCGAGCCAGAACAGCTTCAGCAGGCAGGCTTGCCCGAAGCCGCGCGGCAACCTGCATCAGCAATTCGTCGCCCAGGATATGGCCGAACGTGTCGTTGACATGCTTGAAATCATCGACGTCGATGATCATGAGCGATACGAGGCGTTCCTCTGCTCCACCAAGGCGGCGGCTGTCCATGTCATCGGCAGCCAATTCGTTGAAATAGGTGCGGTTGGGCAGGCCGGTCAGCGTATCATGCCGGGCCATGAAGTTGATACGCTCCTGAGAGGCGATCCGCTCGCTGATGTCTTCAAACAGCAGGACGATGCGTTCAGCGCGATTGCTGATCGTGACTTCAACGTAGCGGTTAGCGGGCAGGCAAAGGAGCACCTTGCCGGTCTTGCCCTGGCTGGTCATGTCCAGCAGACGGTCAACTGAGGTGCTGGGCAGCAATCCCTTTTCACCCATCCGATTAAGCACCGAAACCAGCGGCATGCCGACGATGTCGCTGAGGCCAAGCTGGCTGAACAGGCGAATGGAACGTTCATTGGCAACCGTTATGACGCCGCGCTCGTCGAGCATGCAAAGCCCGTGCTCGAGCGTGGTCAGCGCCATGTCAAGTTCGGTGGCAAGGCGAGAAGCTTCGACCCGGCCGTGCACAGCGCTGAGAAGAATGGAGCGGGTGTCGGCGGCGAGCTTGCGAAAGCTTGCCAGCATGATTCCCAGCAGCAGCGCCAGGATGATGTGGTAAGCGTCGCCGTGAAGGGCATAACCCAGCGAGAGTGGCACGATCACCAGGATCATCTGGATGGTGACCAGCCGGTCGAGACCGAAATTGCGGGCGACCAGCCCGACCATGGCGGCGGTGGTCAAGGTGGCGCTGGTCAGTTCGGCGAAGGGATCGCGCACAATGACCATGGAGATAAAGCACCAGGCGCCGTAAACGATGCCTGCCAGGGCACCGTTAAAAACGGCACGGTTTTCCCAGTGTTCAGCTCCTTGAGCATCATCGCTGGCGATGGCTGCGCGTTGAAAAGCGCCTGCTTCGATGAAGCGGATAACTCCAATTGCCACAAAGGCCAGGGCAATAACAAGCAGCGGAAGCGACTGGGACTTAAAGGCGCTGAGGCCGGCGGCAAGGGCAGTGCCCAGGGCGGCTGCCAACAAAGCACGGCGATCGTTATAAACCGAGCGAATAATCGACACGTAGTCGAGAGCAGGCAATGTTTTTCGGGCCGAGGTAAGCACCCTAATCCCCTTGTTCCGCCCTTGGTTTAGGGTGAAGGCATTAACATGGCTTGCATAACGGCGCTCCGGCGGGGAGGGATCAGCGTTTCTTCCGGGCAGGGTGAACAGGTTCTTAATGAGCTTGGTTGTCCCTCCGGAGCAAGCGCAACTCAGTGGAAGTTGCGCCCGCCCGGCAGGGCTGCATAGGCCTCGCGCCGGGCCCGTTCGATTTCCCGAAGCGCATTGCGGTCTCGGCTTTGGCTTCCGGGCGGGCCTGTTTTGCCTTCATCGGCCCGGGCCAGGATGCGGTCGCCATAATCCTTGCCATGCGACAGATCGAGCAGAAGCGGGGTCAGGTCAACCAAGTCCTCGGCGATGACGTGAATAATCCCATGGCTCGACTGCACTTTTCCCGTCACCGCCAGCATGCGGCTCGACAGGATGATCTTGCGCAGCCGATCATCGCCGAAGAGCTTTGGCCAGATGACGATGTTGGCAACACCGGTTTCGTCCTCGAGGGTGGCAAAGATCACCCCGCTTGCCGTACCCGGACGCTGCCGCACCAGCACCAGGCCGGCAACTTCGATGCGGATGTCGCCGGGCACGCCGCCCAGGTTCTCGGCCCTGGTCGTGCCCCGCCGATCCAGCATGGGGCGCATGAACTGCACCGGGTGGCCCTTGAGCGAAAGGGAAAGGGTGGAATAGTCGTGGATGACTTCTTCGCCCGGATCCATCAGCGGCAGCCCGGCCGGCTCTTCGGCCTGCTGATCGAGCGGCGGACCGCTTGCGGCAAACAGGGGCAGCGTTTCGGCGCCATGGCTGCCCACCAATCCCTTGACCGCCCACAGCGCTTCACGCCGGCTCAGGCCAAAACAGCTAAACGCATCGGCGCGGGCCAGCTTTTCCAGACTTGCCGTGCCGACCCCGGTGCGCAGCCACATTTCGCGCACCGAGCCATAGCCATACCCTCGTGCATCAACGATGCGGGCAATGTCTTTTTCAGGGAGGCCCTCGACGCGCCCCAGGCCGAGCCGCACGGCATGGGTGGTCCGGATCTGATCAATCATGGGATGATGGCGCTTCCAGATATGCTCATCGACCCGCCAATCGGTGTCTTCTAGGCTCGAGTCGCTCATGGAGGCATTGATATCCACCGGTCGCACCTCGACCCCATGCTCGCGCGCATCGCGCACCAATTGGCTGGGTGCATAAAAGCCCATGGGCTGCGAGTTGAGCAGGGCGCAGAGGAACACATCGGGATAGTGGCATTTGAGCCAGCAGGAGGCATAAACCAAAAGGGCGAAGCTGGCGGCATGGCTTTCGGGGAAGCCGTATTCGGCAAAACCCTCGATCTGGGAAAAGCAGCGCTCAGCGAAGTCCCGGCTGTAATTGCGCCGGGGATTGCTCGTCATGCCCGTAATGAACCGTTCTCGAAAAACGTTGATCTTGCCGTTGCGTCGCCAGGCCGCCATGGCGCGGCGCAATTGATCGGCCTCGCCTGCGGTGAACCCCGCCCCGATCATGGCCATCTGCATGGCCTGCTCCTGGAACAGGGGAATGCCCAGAGTGTTTTTGAGCACCTGGTCGAGAGGATCGTCGGGATCAGCCTCCCAGGGATCGGTGCCGTCGCGGCGCCGAAGATAGGGATGCACCATGCCGCCCTGGATCGGGCCGGGCCGCACGATGGCCACTTCGATCACCAGATCATAAAAGCGCGACGGCTTGAGACGGGGCAGCATGGTCATCTGCGCCCGCGACTCGATCTGGAACACGCCGATCGTGTCGGCGCGATGAGTCATTTCATAGACGGGCTTGGCGAGCTCGGGATGCCGGTATTCCTCGGTCTGGAGCTCAGCCAGTTCGACCTTGCGGCCATAATGGGCTTCCATCAGCTCGAAACCGCGCCGGAGGCAAGTCAGCATGCCGAGCGCCAGAATATCGACCTTGAGGATTTTGAGGATGTCGATGTCATCCTTGTTCCACTCGATGATGGTGCGGCTATCCATGGCCGACTTGCTGATCGGCACCAGGCTTTCGAGGGAATCGCGGGTAATGACGAAGCCGCCCACATGCTGGGACAAGTGGCGGGGAAAGCCGCGCAAAACCTTGACCACTTCAAACATCTGCCCCAGCACCGGGTCGTCGGGGTTGAGCCCCAGGGCGGCAATGTCGCGCAGGTTGAGCCGGCTGCCCCAGCCCCAATGGAGCTGGTTGAAGGCTGAAACCGTGTCGTCGGACACCCCGAACACCTTGGCGGTTTCACGGATGGCGCTCTTGGAGCGATAGGAGATGACATTGGCGACCAGGCCCGTACGGCGGCCGCCATATTTCTGGTAGATATACTGCATCACCTCTTCGCGCCGCTCGTGCTCGAAATCGACATCGATGTCGGGCGGCTCGTCGCGCTCGGTGGAAATGAAGCGGCCGAAAACCAGCGTGGCCTTGCGCGGATCGACCTCGGTGATTCCTAAGCAAAAGCACACGGTGGAGTTGGCTGCCGATCCGCGCCCCTGACACAGGATCCCACGCTCTTCCCGGGCGAACTTGACGATGTCATGCACGGTCAGGAAATAGGCGGCATAGAGCTTTTCGCCGATGAGGTTGAGCTCTTCGAGGATTTGCTGGCGCGACTGGGGCGGCACGCCTTCAGGAAAGCGCCGGGCGGCGCCTTCCCATGTCAGCCGTTCAAGCGTCTCTTGGGCTGTTTCGCCATTGCCAATGGTTTCTTCAGGATAATTGTATTCGAGGTCGCTTAGTGAAAACGCGATGCGCGCCATGAAGAGCTGGGTCTGCCTTATGGCATCGGGATGTTCGCGGAACAGCCGCTCCATCTCCCGCGGCAGCTTGAGGTGCCGTTCGGCATTGGCACTGAGTAGAAACCCGGCTTCGTCCAGCGTCGTGTGCTCGCGGATGCAGGTGAGGACATCGAGCACCATGCTGCGGTCAGGCTGGTGGTAGCGAACGTCGTTGCTGGCGATCAGCCATGCGCGGTGCCGCCGGGCGAGGCTCTCCACCCGGTTGAGGCGTGCCCTGTCTCCTCCATCAAACCGCGGCACACCAGCAACCCAGACCCGATCGGGTGCGTGGCGGCTGAGGCGATCGAGCACTTTTTCGGTCAGGCCCCAGTCCCCCTCATCGGGCACGAGAATAAACAACTGCCCTTGGGAAAAATCCTCAGGCGGCCCGGGTGCCTCCATGTCCGGAGCGCCCGAGCCAAACAGATCATCGAGGGTGAGTCTCGGATTGCCTTTCTCGCCGCGCTTGTTGCCAATGGTGAGGAGTTTGCAGAGCCGCCCATAGGCAATGCGATCGCTAGGATAGGCGATAATGTCGGGCGTTCCGTCGGCAAACACCAGCCGCACACCGACCAGATAGCGAAAGGCCGGGCTTTTACCGGCATTATCGCGCGCCGTGCCATAGGCGCGCACCACGCCGGCAAAGCTGTTGCGATCGCATAGACCCATGCCGGACATGCCCATGGCCATGGCATGGGCAACCAGTTCCTGCGGATGGGAAGCGCCGCGCAGAAAGGAAAAATTGCTGGCCGTGATCAGCTCGGCATAAAAG